>NZ_JALBGZ010000001.1:0-124299 GCF_023006515.1 Bradyrhizobium sp. PRIMUS42 | reverse complement strand
CGTACCGGCCTGCACCACGCCTTCCATCAGTTCGGTGATCTGATAGGCGGTCATGGAGTCCAGCACCTGCTCGCGGCGGTCGATCAGCTGCGGCTCAGGCTGGCTCTTCCACCCGCCCCGGCGCCCGCATCCGACCAGCTTCTGGAGAGCGCCCGGCGCGCACCCGTGCTGGCCTATAACAGGCCGAATTCCGCTGGACGCCCGGCCCACGACAGCGTGACCGGAAGTGTCGTCACTGATCCCTATGGGTTCGGGCGGGGCGAGCCGCGCAATGACCTCGCCGACAAGCTGAAGCCGACCCCGATAGAGGGCGTGCGCGCAGCGCGGCTTCCCAACCGCAACCTGCTCATTACCCAGGGCACCTCGATCCCGTGCGTGCTGGAGACGGCGATGTCCTCGGACGTGGCCGGTTTCGTTTCCTGCGTCGTCGTGCGGGACGTGATGTCGGATTCCGGCAACGTGGTGCTGATGGAAAAGGGCACACAAGTGGTCGGCGAATATCGCGGCAATGTGCGGCGCGGATCAAAACGCCTGTTCGTACTGTGGACTCGCGCCAAAACGCCGACCGGCGTCATTGCAGCGCTGGCCTCGCCGGCGACCGATGCGCTGGGCCGCGCCGGTTTTGACGGCGACATCGACACCCACTTCTTTGAACGGTTCGGCTCGGCGCTCCTGTTGTCGGTCGTCAATGATGCCTCATCGATCGGCCGTCAGCAGTTGCAGGACAGCTCCATCCAGATCAACAACACCACCGGCGCCACCAACAGCGCCGCAGCAATCGCCGTCGAGCAGTCGATCAACATTCCGCCGACGCTGAACAAGAACCAGGGCGAACTGGTCAACATCTTTGTCGCTCGCGATGTTGATTTCTCCTCGGTCTATCGATTGCGGCGGGTCGAGACCCGCACGCAAATCTTGGACCGCACCATCCCCGGGGGCCTCGCGGCTCCCGCCATGGTGACAAAATGAGCGCCGTACACTCCATCGAACGCGATGGCAGCCGCCTCGTGCTGGCGCGCTATCTCGAGCCGTTGGCGCCGTATCTCGCAGACAAATCCCTGACCGAAATCGTCGTCAACCGCCCCGGCGAGATTTTCGTGGAAGGCCCCGGCGGCTGGACCCGGCACGAAGCGCCAGCTCTGACGCATGCCTATCTTTCACACCTGGCGACCGCGGCCGCCGGCCACACCCGTCAGGACATCGGTCCAGAACATCCGGTGGTGTCGACCACCCTGATCGGCGACGAGCGCTGCCAGATCGTGGTGCCGCCGGCGGTGCCAACAGGAACAGTCAGCCTCACCATCCGCAAGCCGTCGGCTTTGACAATGACACTGGACGCCTTTGAGCAGGCAAAACTGTTCGATGAAGTCCGCGCCGCCAACGACGAACTCACTACCGACGAGCATCGGCTTCTGGCCCTGAAAGAGGCCGGCGCCTGGCGCGACTTCCTCCAGTTGGCCGTCGAAACTCGCCGCAACATCATCATTTCGGGGGCGACTGGTTCGGGAAAGACGACGCTATCCAAGGCATTGATCGCGGCGATCCCGGCACAAGAGCGGCTCATCACCATCGAGGACACCGCGGAGCTTGTCATTCCTCATCAGAATTGCGTGCGGCTGCTCTACGCCAAGGACGGGCAGGGCCTCTCCAAAATTGGACCTCGCGAACTCCTCGAGTCCTGCCTGCGGATGCGGCCGGATCGCATCCTGCTGCAGGAGCTGCGCGACGGGACGGCGTTCTTCTATCTGAGAAATGTGAACTCCGGCCATCCAGGATCGATCACAACGGTTCATGCCGACAGCGCCCGGCTCGCCTTCGAGCAGCTGACGTTGTTGGTCAAGGAAAGCGCGGAAGGCCGCGAGCTCCATCGCGACGACATCCGCTCGCTGCTGCTGCTCCTCGTCGACGTCGTCATCCAGATGCAGAAGCGAGACGGCCGCTACCGCATTTCGGAGATCTACTATGACCCCGTTCGCAAACGCGACCACCTCCGTTAGGACGGCGCAAGCGATCGCGGTCGCGCTCGCGGCTTCCGCGCTGTTCCTATTCATCGCCTCCAATGTTTTGCTACTGGGGCTCAGGCTTCACGATGGCGGCCTGCACTGGTCGGAGATCGCCACCGGCTGGCCCCGCTACGGCGCTGACCCACGTTTCGACCGCTGGCTGACCCTCTCGACTCTCGCCGGCACGGTTGTGGTCTTTGGCCTGCTCGGCGCTATCTTCCGGCACCGTCCTCTCCCGCTTCACGGCAGCGCGCGTTTCGCGTCCGAGCGCGAGATCAAGGCCGCTGGCCTGCGATCCAAGGAAGGCGTGCTGCTTGGCCGCAAGGACGGTGCACTGCTCTGCTTCGGCGGATCGGAGCACGTCCTGGTCTACGCTCCGACTAGGGCCGGCAAGGGGGTCGGCTACGTCATTCCGAACCTGCTCAATTGGCCGGATTCAGTCGTCGTGCTGGACGTGAAGAAGGAGAACTGGGACCGCTCGGCCGGATTTCGGGCAGCCCATGGGCAGGAGGTCTATCTGTTCGACCCGCTCGACGAGAATGGTCGCACCGCGCGCTACAATCCCCTGGGCTATGTGCGCAGCGATCCCGCCGACCTTTATGACGATTTGCAGCGCATCGCGGTCATGCTGTTTCCGGCCGAAAGTCGCGGTGATCCCTTCTGGTTCGAGGCCGCACGTTCGGCCTTTGTCGCGATCGGCGGCTATGTCGCGGAAACGCCTGGCTTGCCGTTGACGATCGGTGAGATCCTGCACCAGCTGTCTGCGGCGCCCGACCTCAAGGCACATTTCGAGAAACTCATCGCCGCCCGAAAGTCCGGCCCTTCGCCCCTGTCGCGACACTGCATCACGGCGTTGAACGACTTCCTCGCAGCTTCCGAAAACACCATGAACTCGGTGCGAAAGACCGTGACCGCGAGGCTCGGCCTTTGGCTCAATCCCCGCATCGATGCTGCCACATCCGCCAACGATTTTGATCTGCGGCAGCTCCGGCAACGGCCAATGTCGATCTATCTCGGTGTAACCCCTGACAATCTCGATCGCATGGCGCCGCTTCTGAATCTGTTTTTTCAGCAAGTGGTTGATCTCAATACCCGCGAATTGCCGGAACAAAATCCCAAACTCAATCGCAAGGTGCTGCTGTTGCTCGATGAATTTCCGGCCCTCGGCAATGTCAATGTGCTGGCGAGATCGGTCGCGTTCATCGCGGGCTACGGCATCCGCCTGCTCACGGTTGTTCAGAGTCCGGCTCAACTCCGCGCCATCTACGGGATTGACGCGGCCCGCAATTTCATGACCAACCATGCCGTCGAGGTGGTGTTCGCGCCCAAAGAACAAGACGTCGCAAATGAACTCTCCGAGCGCATCGGCTACGATACGGTCAAAGCGCGGAGCCGCAGCGGACCGAAAGGGCTGGCAATGCGCTCGACCAGCGAGACGGTCTCTGAACATCGGCGCGCCCTGATGCTGCCGCAGGAGCTGAAGCTTCTTCCAAGATCCAAGGCCTTCATCCTGGGCACCGGCCTTCCCCCGGTCGTCGCCGACAAGATCGTCTATTACGAAGACAAGGCATTCCTGTCACGTCTACTGCCGGCTCCTGGCCCAAAGCTGCCGATAGGCCGCTCGACCGCAGTGCTTGACGCCGAGATCAAGGAGCTTCGCTCCGAGGTCGCTGAGCTTCGCGCGGTCTTTCGGTCCCGCCCGATGACCGACGAGGAGGTGGCCGATCCCTCCACAATTCCGGCCGACGCCTCTTTCGATTTTGGGGACGTGGACGTCGACCTCGAAGGACTCTCTGAGGACGACCTGAAAGCCTGGACCCTGAACTACATCGACGCTCAGGTCATTCCGCCGACCCGGCGGACTGGCCGCAGGCAGATGGGTGAGCGGCATGAACGACACGCGTGACGACAGCGAGGATTTCATTCTGGAGCGGCAACGTCGCTCGGGGCGCGCTTCCGCCCGAGACAAGGGGGACGGCGAGTCCATAGCGACAGCCCCCAACAAGCCTTCATCCGCGGAGGTCACCGATAGTGCGTTTCCAGACCGCATCCGTCGGAAATATTACGTGGTTGCCAGTGAATTTCAAAAGGATGGATCCGACCGCGAAGCGCGGCTTTATGCCGATGAGCGGAAAGAGTACCTCGCGTTCAAGGCCACTGACGATCGCCTGGTCACCCGCTTAGCTGCCACCGAGGTGATCCGGGACATGGTCAGCGTGGCACAACATCGCCAGTGGGAGGCACTTCACGTCCGTGGTTCTGTCGAGTTCCGACGCGAGGCCTGGCTCGAGGCTAGCGCGCGCGGGGTGGATGTGAAAGGCTATCAGCCAAGCGAGCTTGATCGCCAGGCGCTCGCTGACCGACGAGTCGCATGGGATCGAGCCCAGGCCCGGACCAACGATGCAGAGGCTCGCTCGGCCTCCGACAAGCCACAGCAGGCGGATAGGCTCGATTACGACAAGGGCGTTTCCGGACGTCTGATGGAGGTCGGTTATGGCCCCTACCGCAACCGCGCCGACGCCGAGCCGTCTACCTATGTAGCCATCGAACTGGAGGATGGCCGGCGACATCAAGTGTGGGGCGTCGGCCTTGAAACGGACGTTGCAAATAGCGGTGGCAGGCCTGGCGACCGCATCTCTTTGCGCAGGGATGGCGTCGAACCCGTCATCAGGGCAATCAAATCCATAGACGCCGCCACAGGAAAAGCTAGCATTGAACGCCGACAGATGTGGCGCAACAGGTGGAGTGTGACGGTGGAGGAACGCCGTGCAGAGCGACCGGCGGCCGCGCAAGATTCCGACCTGCTCGCGGCCCAATCCCAGATCGCCGTCATCAACAAGCTTGTCGAACGCGCTCTGCCGAACGATAAGAATGCTCGCCAGAACATTATGGCTTTCGCCAAGGAGCGCATCGCCCAGCATTTGGAGAACGGGCATTCGTTTTCGCGGGCAACAGTCATGGAACCGGTTCGAGATCGTCATTCATCGGAAGGAGATAAGGAGATCCGAATAGCTCAGACTGGTGAACGCGCAAGAATGCGTGAGCGTGAGCGCTGAATGCACGAGGTCAATCAATGGGCCAAACTGGGCTTTTGGGAAAGTACCCCCCCGTTCGAAGACAATCCAACCGTCGCGGCAATGCAGAACAGCGGATTCGGAATCCTGAGGCCGCGAATTGCTCGTGGCGTGACACGTAGATGTCGGGTGCCGCCGACCACGCTGCGTGCTCAACCTGGCCAATTCGCGCAGCCTTTTGCCCAGGACTGTTCCTCCTGCGAGAGCTGCTTCTCGTTTGGAAATGACTGCCAACCTATTGAGATTGCTGGAGGTGATTTCCGGTGTTTTTTCCAAACGCGAATTGAAATCATTGAATAATCAAGCGGATTTTGATTCCGCCATTCGGAGGTTCGATCCCTCCCGCCCCGGTCGCTGCCGATGGCCGGGCGTGGCCAGGCGCCGCGCCGTTTCGCTCCAATTGCGCGTAGGAACGTTCATCGGCTCGATAAGCGCCGTCAGCCGTCACATCCACGAATGTCCGCGCGGTCTTTGCGGGGGTACTCGCAGCGTGAGCGGCAACGAGGTCTGCGACGGTATCGAGCGGAGGAGCGGTGTCCACGGGCTTTAGCCTCCCCCGAAGATCGCCGGGGCTGACCAGAAGTGCCTTCGGGTCCGATGTGCATCCCGGGAGGAGACAGCTCCTAACAAAAAGGATGTTCAGGCCGAAAGTGGGCCTCTTAGCGCGATAGTGCGCCCACCATCAACGATGCTGCAATTTACCGCGCCAGGAGGCCGCGATAGTGGCGCAGGTAATCCCGTGCCATTCGCTCCGCCGTGAAGCGCTCTTCGAAACGCGCGCGGACGCGCCTACGATCGATTTGCTCAAGCTGCGCCACAGCTTCAGCTGCTTCGTTCTCGTTCTTGACGATGAAGCCGGTCACGCCTTCCTCTATGACCTCGGGCACCGAGCCGGACCCGTAGGCTATGACCGGCGTTCCGCAGGCCATCGCCTCGATCATCACCAGTCCAAACGGTTCAGGCCACCTGATCGGGAAGAGCAAAGCAGCGGCCCCTGCAAGGAACGGCTGTTTCGAGTCGTCATCTACCTCACCGACGAGCTGGATTTGCTTGCCGTCGATTTGGGCCTCAATCTTCTCTCTGAAATACCCACTTTCAGCGCGAGGGACTTTGGCAGAGATCCGAAGCGGCATTCTTGCTGCGAGCGCAATGCGCATTGCGTCTTCGGGTCCTTTGTCGGCGGTCAAGCGTCCAAGAAAGGCCAGGTATGATCCGGGAGCAAATGAGGCGTGGAACTGATCGATGGGCAGACCGTGATACACCGTCCCCAGACCAATTTGCGCTTGCGAGCGGGAGGCGCTGACTATCTGAGATAGATACGAAACAAGCCTCTGGAAACTTGGTGATCACGGCCGGCAATCCGGGGAGATCCAGCCGACAGTGCATTGTCGTGATGAATGGCTTACCCGCTCGACAGTGCATGGGCAGATGTAGCCAGTCGATGTGCGCGTGAATAACGTCGAATTGGTTCGCGCAATTGGATACTGCTTCCAGCTGGGCAGCCAAAGCCGCATTCGGGTCTGAGCGTGGTCGCCCAAGGCGAAGGGCTCTGGGCCAGACGGGAAAAAGTCTAGCCTGGGTTCTGGAATCGCCGCTTGCGAATAACGTGACCTCATTGCCCAAGCTCGACGAACGACGAGCCAAGCAACAACTCGTTCTGTACCGCCATAGAGCTTTGGCGGGACGCTTTCGGCCAAGGGAGCAATCTGGGCAATCTTCATCGAATTACTCCAAATGGACCCTGTGTGCCTCGGTCTGCATTTGAACCAGGCGGGTTCGAGGAAAGCTACCCGGAGAAAGCCGCCTCCATGAGGCAAGTGCCCCATCACTCCATTCGAAACCAACGATAACCGTAGCCATCAAGTTCAATCGCAGCATCCACGTGGGCCTTTGATGAGTAAACGCGATTACCGAAGACATCGATCAGCTTAGGTCCCTCCAGAAGATCCGTGACATGCACATTGCACTTTGCTTGCGACAAGTTGTGCAATACGAGCACCGATCGGCCGTCCCACACGAATTGTTGGACTAGAACAGTGGGATGATCGCTTTGCGGCAAACTCAAATCGCCCCACCCGATTTCCGGGCAAGACTGGCGGATTTCGACCAGGCGCCGCAGCCAATTGAAGAGCGAGTCCGGATCTCGCTGCTGAGCGACGGCATTGACTCTGGCCGGTGCGTACTCCTCGTCATGGACTATATGGTGAAGCAGTCGAGCCGTGAGTCGAGAAGAAAATCCACCACTTTCATCATCGGTCCATTGCATGCACGTTCGCACCGGCCATCGCTCAGGAAGAGCAAGATCGTCACCCATTCCAAGCTCGTCTCCGTATAGATGACCGGTGTGCCAGGAACGCTGAAGAGCAGGCTGAATGCCAGTTCGATACGCCGGCGATCATTTCCAAGGATGCATGCGGGCCGGCGGCGAATTCCGCGTCCGTAAAGTTGCATGTGTCGAGCTGGAGCGAAGGCAGCATAGACTTCTTCACGCTCTTCAACCGTCAAACGTCCAAGGTCGAGTTCATCGTGATTGCGTAAGAACTGGGCCCACTGGGCGAACGATGGTAGCGGAGGGAGAGCGAGCCGATAGTGCTGCAAGGGGACACTCAGCCTGACGATTTCGCGTTGGCTCCGCGGAGGCGAGTTCCCACTGCCTTGGTCTGCGGATTTTTCAAATCCGGCTCGATGATCTTCAATGCTCGTGCGACCGCGACGCTGGGGCGAACGTCAGCCGGAAGGCTGGAACAAAAAGGCGAATTGCCGATATCGGTGTAGCATGCTCTAATGGCGTACGCCGCTAGAGCCGGGGGCGCTTGCGATGAAGCCTGGCCAAATCAGAAGTTTTCGGAGTTCAGCTGCGCAATCCTTGCTTGTTCGCATTGCGCTGGCAGTGGTGGCCTTGGGCCTGCGCTTCATTCCTGAACAGCCAAGCAGTTATCTGCGTCCTCTCTCCCTTGATCCGAATTCTCTTGTGGGAGCCGGAGGTTCGGTCATGCAGGTTCAGGAGAACGATAAACGGGGCGCCGGTGGTAGGCCGGATCTTATGGCCGCCGCGATGGCGCTACCAAGCGCAGGCAGGCAGAGAGCGTGCTATGGCAAAGGGGGCGAAGATGCTGCGGCAGCCTGTTGCTGAGACGATCGGTCGCCTATTGCGACAGCCTCAGTCGCGAACAAGTCAAGCGCTTGCTGAGCGAGAGAGCCACAAATTGTTTGGTGGTTGCGATCGAGACGGCCCCAGTCTGCTTGCGCAACTTCGCGCCCTAGTGACCGGTCGGCTCAAAGAGACGCTAGAAGATCTTCGGCAGAGAGCGGCCAACTTCGAGAAGGCAGAACGCGTAGCCCACGTCGGCTACTGGGAGCGCGACCTTAGAACGGGTCGGGTCACCCTTTCGGATGAAACGTATCGTATATTCGGCCTCATGCCGCGAGCAGACATCATCACGCCCGACGAGTTGATCGAGCGACTGCACCCGGAAGACCGCGCAATCTGGCGCTCGGCCGTCAGAGAGGCGCTGCGCGGTGGCTCCCGCTATAACCTGGACTATCGCGTAATTCGTCCAGATGGAGAGATACGTTTCGTCCACAGTCAGGGCGATTTGACACGCGATGCCTCGGGTCGGCCTGTCAGCATGTTCGGGGCCGTCCAGGACGTTACCGATCGAAGACGGGCCGAGCAACTGACCCAACTAATCTTTGAGCGTTCGCCCGACGGAATCTGTGTCATCGGGCAAGATTATCGGTACCAGCGTGTTAATCCAGTCTACGAGCGGATGTTGGGATTGACCGCCAAGGATCTCGTGCGAATGCACGTGGCTGATGTGGTTGGGAGAGAATTTTTCGAGAAAACACTCAAGCCCAGATACGATCGATGCTTCGAGGGAGAAGAAGTGGGGTTAACAGAGTGGTTTACGTACCCTCAGGGCCAACGGTATCTCTCGGTGAGCTATTCGCCTTTGAGGCCCAAGTCGGACCAAGTCGAAGCCATTCTTATCACTATCCGCGACCTCACAGATCATGCATTGGCATCCGAGGCTTTGCGCTCAGCGCAGGCGGAACTCGCTCACTCCAATCGCGTCGCAACCATGGGGCAGCTGACGGCTTCGATCGCCCACGAAGTTAACCAGCCCATTGCTGCGGTAGTAATGAATGCCCAGGCGGGTTTGCGCTGGCTCAATGCAGATCCGCCGCGCATTCAGAAGGCCCGTCAGTCGCTAGATCTGATCGTAGACGATGGAGAGCGCGCCGCAGAAGTCGTTAGCAGGATACGTTCTCTTGTGAAGAATGCACCGCCTCGGAAAGATAGCATCGACGTCAACAATACCGTCCTTGATGTGATTGCTTTGACCCGGAGCGAAATGTTAAAACGCAATCTATCGCTTCAGACTGACCTTATGCCAGAGTTGCCGCTCGTCGAAGGCGATCGCGTCCAACTGCAACAGGTGGTTCTCAATCTTATAATGAACGCCGTGGACGCGATGGGTTGTCTAGCTGAGGGCAAGAGAGAACTAGCGATTAGCACTTCAAATGATGCGTGCGAGTGCGTGACCGTGTGCGTGCGAGATACCGGACCGGGCCTGGAACCGACAATCATGGACCACGTGTTCGATGCTTTTTACACCACCAAGCCAGAGGGAATGGGAATGGGCTTGGCTATTTGCCGTTCAATCATCGAGGCACATGGAGGTCGGCTGTGGGTGACTGCGAATGAGCCGCGTGGCGCCGTGTTCCAATTCAGCCTCCCTACGAGACAGGACGATGATTTCGACGCGGCCGTCAGCCAAAGGTCGATCCACTAATTCTCAGTCCTCGCGGGTCTGGTGGCAATCGGCGTCTCGGTGACCATAATCGTCGGATTCTGTGGGTCGAGCGTAAGGCGATCCACCATTTGGTGGATGCCAGCAAGGGGTCAATGCACCTCGGGCGTCGGTTGGAATTTGTTTG
Source organism: Bradyrhizobium sp. PRIMUS42 (assembly GCF_023006515.1). NCBI lineage: Bacteria > Pseudomonadati > Pseudomonadota > Alphaproteobacteria > Hyphomicrobiales > Nitrobacteraceae > Bradyrhizobium > Bradyrhizobium sp. PRIMUS42. Next base: position 114,281 of record NZ_JALBGZ010000001.1, on the reverse strand, counting down.
GTCTGAATATTGCTTGACTAGGCCCGATAGCTGTCCCAGCGTCTCCTGCGCGCGGACACATCAGATGTCCGAACGGAGTGGAATCGAGGAGGTCGACCATGCTGGTGCTCATGGGCCGCTAGGACTCAGCACGAAAGCTGGAGATTTCCTGTAGCGGCGTCGGAGGCTTTCAACGATGTGATCGGGTCGGTAACAGGCTATAGCCGTGTCTTCGATGTGGCCCTCGGTATCCACGTCCCCTGACTTTCCTTGCTACTGGGCGCCCCCATCAGCGACCTATCTCTGACACGTGGGCAAATAGTTTTATGCTTGAGGTGCTATTGGGTTTTCCTATGGCTCCGTATGAGGCCCCGATAGGCAGGGCCAGTAGCACCCATCTTGACATCGCCGTTGCGGAAAGCACTAGAAGTGGCCTGCTCTCGAAGGCAGGAGGAAGAATTCGTGTGCGATTTGTCCGGCAATTCTGCTGACGAGTTCGTGGACCGCCCTGCGACGGCGCGCATTGCGTTCGGCCACTATTCAGAGCGCGAAGATCTGCTTGTGCATCCGCAAATGCTTATATCCACGTGGAAGTTGATGGCGAACTCGTTGATCTGCTCGCGCCTGGAAATCGCGAGCGCGGCGAAGGCAAGTAGTTTGGCGCTGTTCCCGAACTTGTCAGTCATGGCCCTGCGCTGCGCGAGGAGCTCGCGGTCAGGATCACGGTCGCTGAATAGTTGATCCAGAAATTCCTTGGAGGGCCCAATGAACTTTGATTACGGCGAGGCCAGCGCCGCCTTGGCCAGCACTCTCGGCGGAGCTGGTTGCAACGGCTCTGTCACGCGCGACGTGGGTGGCGGCCGGAAGATCATTGGCTCTCTCGAAGCGGCGATACGGGCCTCCAACCTCCGCGATGGCAGCACGATTTCATTCCATCACCATTATCGGAATGGCGACCACGTCATGAACCGAGTCCTTGCCGAAATCGATCGGTTGGGTCTCCGCGACATACGCGTGGCGGCAAGCTCGATCTTTCCAAACAATACGATGATGACGGATCTGATGGAGCGAGGAGTTATCAGAGGGATCGTAACAGACTACATAGCTGGTCCGGTAGCGGAAGCTGTAATGCGGGGGAAGTTGACTTCCCCACTCATTCTTCAGTCGCATGGTGGTAGGGCGCGGGCGATTCTGTCCGGCCAGCTGCAAATTGACGCGGCGTTTATCGGCGCCTCTCTTGCCACGACCGAGGGTGCTGCGACAGGGCGATTCGGTCCTTGCCCTTGTGGCCCTCTCGGCTACGCGATGGTCGATGCGCAAGCCGCGCGTAAAGTCGTTGTCGTAGCGGCAGCAACCTGCGAGCCATGTCCGATGCCTTTCGAAATAGCGGCCCACCAGGTTGATCACGTTGTTGAGGTGCCACTCGTTGGCGACGTGGCAGGCATAGCTTCGGGGTCAACGCGCCCCGCTGCAACGCCGGAAAGTGTCAAGGTTTCCTCAAACGTTGCAGCCATTGTAGCGGCTTCAGGTTTGTTGACCGACGGTTTCAGCTTCCAAACCGGAGCTGGCGGATTCTCACTTGCAGCTGCCAGCGCCGTGGCTACGGAGCTGCTGGCTCGCAAGTCCCGCGGAGCCTTCATATCGGGTGGAATTACGGGCGAGCATGTGCGCCTGCTGCGTGCCGGAGCGGTCGATTACATCTATGATGTGCAAAGCTTCGATGCTGCTGCAATTGCCTCGTCGAACTCCGATTGGAATCACGTCCCAATGAGCGCCGACAATTATGCAAACCCCAATAATCCCAACGCTTTGGTAAACCGTCTGTCGGTTATGCTAATGGGTGCGATCGAGATCGACCGCGATTTTGATGTCAACGTGGCTCTGGCAGGAGACGGGCGCGTTCTAGGTGGGCCAGGCGGCCATCCGGATACTGCCGAAGGCTGCCAATTGGCGATTGTGACGACGGCCCTGACCGGGGGCGGTTTTGCCAAGGTGGTAGATAAGGTCGGCTGCAGCGTCACGCGAGGTCGGCATATTGACGCGATTGCGACGGACGTTGGGGTTTGCATTAATCCGCGTCGATGTGATCTGATTGCCGCATTGCAGACGGCAAAAGTACCGATACTCGATTTTGAAGAGCTGCAGGCAAAGGCGTCAGTCAAGGCGAGCCAATCGCGGCAAGCGACTGCGGGGCGGCAGCTCCGAGTGATCGTGGAAGACCGTCACGGCGGCCCCTGCGACGTGATCCTCGGCTGAAGACGGGGGCGGCTCGTTCCACGCCGCTCACGTCGTTCGAAACCAGGCCAGACGAATTAAAATTGTAGACGACGCTTGAACATGCAAGGGGAGGCGAGGGAGCGTCCCCTTCCATCTATTTCAGCGCTCCACGAATCAGGGGCCGCGACGCTATGATCGGTTCGACCATTTCCATGTTATCACCATACGCGGTCTCGTGCATGGCTTGGAAACCTGGAAAGCGTAGTGCCTTCGAGACTTTCGCTGACGTAAAGTACGCACCAGCAACAAATCGTCCGACAACATCCATCCTGTCTGCGGGAAACGAGTTCACCATCGCGGAGCGGTCTTCGGGCGGTGTCGCAGGAAAAGGACGAGACGATCTCGTAGAACTTCTCGGTGCATTTGGCAGAAGCACGAACGTTCTTTCGCCTGGACGCTCAGGACGTTGCGCCGGATTGCGCCAACCAAGTAACAAGCTCGGAAATGTACTTGGAGCGATCAACAAGGCACGGACACATATACGTAGCTCTCGGCGCGCCCAGGCATCCATCAGCGAGATGACACGAAACTGAGTCGTTGGCTGAAGGCGCCTGGCACTTAGAGCAACGCACGAAGGAGCAGCAGCAGACGATCGACAATATGGGAACTATGCTTGGCGATCCGGGTACCAGGCCGGCGATTGGCTGCGACGCAATTCAGCAGTTAGATTCTCCGATTCTGTTTCTAACGGGAGCGCGTAGTCCAACCGTTATGGCGAAATGATTGAGGCTATGAGGCGTTGCAATGGTATGCTATCCGTCCCAGTTGTCGTACTCACGCGGTGAATAGAGAGAATCCGGAGTTTTTTAATCGAGCCGTGTTATCGTTCTTGATGCGTCAATGAAGTCGCGAGATATCGCGCGCTGGCGCGCGAACTTTATCAGCTGCCGCTGATGCTTTGATCGGGCAAACAGTATGGACATCCGGCAACTTAGATGCTTCCTCACCACGGTCGAAGAAGGTTCGCTATCCGCAGCCGCAGTCAAGCTCCAATTAGCCCAACCGTCGCTCTCTCAGCACGTTGCAAAGCTTGAAGAAGAGCTTGGCACCCAGCTCCTCGTCCGTACGCCGCGAGGGATTACGCCGACTGACGCTGGGCAGGCCCTTGCTGGGCACGCCCGGACGATTCTGGAGGCGCTAGCGCTTGCAGAGCAGGACGTGAAGAACTTCGGCGGTGAGCCACAAGGATCTGTGTCGATTGGCTTGCCGTCCTCTCTCAGCATGATCCTAAGCGTACCACTCGCAGAGACAATAACGAACGATTACCCCAAGATCACGCTCCGTCTCGTCGAGGCGATGTCGGGAGACATCCAGTCATGGATAACGGAGAGCTCAATCGATTTAGGGTTCCTCTATGACGTCCAGCAATTGCGACATCTTTCTTCCCGCCCGCTCTTTGAGGAGCAGCTGTATCTGGTTTCTGCTCCGGACAATTGGTCGAAACCCAGCGATGAACCTGTTTCGCTCGCCGAAGCGGCTGAGCTGCCTCTAGTGTTGCCTAGCCGGAGGCACGGCTTGCGCGAGATGATTGAACGACACGCCCGGGCCAAGAATGTCACCCTCAACGTGACGCTCGAAATCGATGCTCTCACTCAGATCAAGGCGTTGGTAGCGAGGGCAAGCGCCTACACGATCTTGGCGCATGCTGCAGTTCTCGACGAGGTCGAACGAAGCGAATTGGTGCTCGTTCCGATCAAGGACCCGGAAATGATCCGGGTCGTATCTCTGGTCAGGAATCCGAGCCGCGTGGTGACCCGGGCCAGCCTCGAGGTGGAGCAACTGTCGGCCACATTATTGCAGGAGCTGGTCCGGCGTCGAAAATGGCGTGCGAGGATCATTGATAAGAACCAGCCATAGGCTGTGGCAATATCCCCTCTAGGTAGTCACGTCCTTTAAAGGGGGCGCGAATTCTGAAACGGTGTTCCCTCGGATTAACACCGATGTCAGCTCGCATCAGCGTCCCACTTGGCATCGGCGGTGCGTCGGAAGATCCAGCTGTTCTCGGCCTTTACGTCGAGAGAGCATCAACTGCCAGCGCAGGCCACGCATTTGTTAGTCCAGGACATTGAGAACCGCCTGAATGACATCGATAGCATGATCCCTCGAGTTCAAGGAAATGGCGAGGCAGCCCGCGGGCTAGGCGTCCGGCGGCTGGCCGTTCTAGCCACAGAATCCAATTCTTCTCTGCTGGCTCCTTTGGCCGACCGCACGCTCTTAATTGAGCGGGGCGCTCTGAGCGAGCAGATCGGCGCACCAAAAGCCGCTTAAACACGAACGCAAGGGAGACTTATATGCGATTACAGGACAAAGTCGCGCTTATCACCGGAGCAGCATCTGGTTTCGGAGCCGAAATAGCCCGTATGTTTGCCAGCGAGGGGGCGCTGGTTGCCGTCGTTGACCTCAATTCGGATGGTGCCCGCAACGTTAGCGCAGAGATCGGAAATGCGAGCTTGCCCGTACGCTGCGACGTATCGTCCGCCGCCGATGTACGAAATGCCGTAGAGGAGACGAGAACGCACTTCGGCCGTCTCGACATTGTCATCAACAATGCCGGCACTACGCACAAGAACAAGCCTATGTTGGACGTCGCTGAGGCTGAGTTTGACCGCGTGTTCGCTGTGAACGTGAAGTCGCTGTTTCACATGGCCCATGCCGCGGTCCCGATCATGCGGGCTCAGGGTGGCGGAGTGATGATTAATGTGGGCTCGACGGCTGGGCTGCGGCCTCGACCGGGTCTCACCTGGTACAATGGATCAAAGGGGGCAGCGAACCTGCTGACGAAATCCATGGCGGTGGAATTGGCTCCGGACAAGATCCGGGTCAACGGCCTTGCTCCGGTCGCCGGGGATACGCCACTCCTTCCATCATTCCTAGGATCGGATTCACCGGAAGTGCGGGCCAAGTTTCTTGCGTCTATTCCGCTCGGTCGATTTGCAAAGCCGGCGGACGTTGCGGCGGCAGCCCTCTTTCTCGCTTCAGATGAGGCAGAGTTCTTGACCGGCGTCGTTCTCGAAGTCGATGGCGGTCGGACCATCTGAAGTATTCGGAAATGGCAAGGCAGACGGATCTTGAGCGTATTCTGGCGGACGTGATCGAGGCGGCGGTTACTGCTCCCTACCTCTCGACCCCGTTCGGGCCGTAGGCGAACAATCCGACTGCATCCAGATCGAGTCTGTCCTACCGCATTTAGGCTTCAGCGCAGGCATAGGAGAGAAGTCATGAACGTACAATTGTCGTCCGCTTTCGCAACCGGAGGCGTCTTTATCGGGAATCACTGGAAGGCCGCGCAGTCCGGTCGCACGCTTGACGTCGTATCGCCGGCGGACGGTGCTCCCTTTGCCAAAATCGCCGCAGGTGGAAAGGCCGACATCGACGAAGCAGTTGCGACTGCTAGGCGAGCTTCGGAGGAGGGCCCGTGGCCTCGAATGACGGCGACCGAACGAGGGCGTCTGCTGTCGAAACTTGCGGTAGCCATTGAGCTGCGCACGGATGAACTCACTGCGCTCGAGGCGCGCGATACTGGCAAGCCACTGAAGCAGGCGAGGGCGGACATCGTTGCAGCTGCCCGCTACTTCGAATTCTATGGTGGGGCAGCCGACAAGCTGCATGGCGAGACAATCCCCTTTCTCAACGGCTATTTCGTACCCACTGAGAGGGTTCCATTCGGAGTGACGGCGCACATCATTCCATGGAATTATCCCGCCCAAATGTTTGGGCGCACGATTGCGCCAGCACTTGCCGTCGGCAACACGACGGTCATCAAGCCTGCCGAAGAGGCGTGTTTGACGCCCCTGCGTTTCGCCGAGCTCGCCGCGTCGGTCGGATTTCCAGATGGCGTCATCAATATCGTCCCGGGTCTTGGCGAGGAGGCTGGTGCCGCGCTCGCCAATCATCCGGGAATCGATTTCATATCGTTCACCGGGTCACCTGAGGTCGGTACGCTCATTCAGACGGCCGCAGCCAAGAATCATATCGGCTGCACGCTCGAGCTGGGTGGCAAGTCCCCACACGTCCTGTTCTCCGACGCAGATCTGGAAGTTGCAATACCTGTTATTGTAAACACTGTGGTCCAAAATGCCGGCCAAACCTGCTCAGCGGGTTCGCGGCTCCTCATCGAGAAGAGTGCCTATGATAAGGTCGTCGCAGGCATTCAGGAGAAGTTCAAAACACTGCGCGCAGGCACGCCTGAGATGGATCTCGATCTCGGGCCGGTGATCAGTGCGAACCAAAAGAAGAGAGTTGAAGGTTTCTTTGAGCGCGCTACAGGAAATGGCGTGCCGATCCTGGCGGAAGGCGCGATCGCGGATAATGTCCCGGCGGGCGGCTACTTCGTTGCTCCGCGCATCTACGGGCCGGTGCCGCGCACAAACGAGCTTGCCACGCAGGAGGTCTTCGGCCCAGTTCTCTCAATCCTTCCATTCGAGGATGAGGCGGACGCCGTTCGTCTTGCCAATGGCACCGATTTTGGTCTGATGGCAGGGGTTTGGTCGAGGAATGGCTCCCGTGCCCTACGGGTCGCGCGGCAGGTCAAGGCCGGACAAGTCTACATTAATGCCTATGGTGCCGGTGGCGGTATCGAATTGCCCTTCGGCGGCATGAAGAAGTCCGGTCATGGACGCGAGAAAGGCTTCGAAGCGCTGTACGAGTTTTCCACTCTGAAGACGATGATCATCAAGCACGGCTAGTGGTACCGGCGGGAGGCGGCCTGCGGCCCGTGCTCCCGCCGTTGCAGGGACACGGAGAAGACTACCCGCCGCTCTCCCGGGCCTATGCCGCAAACTAGGACTCCCGCGTTCCTCCTCGAGAGACTGGTCGATGTGCCGTACACTGACGGACTTGGCTAGCACTTGGGCGCCGACCATTTTTTTTCTGAGGCACGGCATGGCGACTTCGCTGACTTGGGCCGACAGAACCCTCGCTGCCCCCTAGGTTTTCGCCGCGGGGGCGATTATGCTAATTTTGAGAGCATCAGAGGAGATTATGCAGATCAGCCCCTCGACGACCGCAAATCTCAATTTGAAGCTTCTGCAGACCTTTCTACTGGTCGCAGAACACAGCAGTTTTCGTGCCGCAGCGGAAAAGGTATTCCGTTCGCAATCGGCGGTCAGCGCCCAGATCCGCCATCTCGAGGAGCAGCTTGGAATCCCACTGTTTCATCGCACCACGCGGCGCGTGCACCTGACGGCAGAGGGCCTTCAGTTATTAGAGTGTGCCAAGCGCGCGTTGCTGGAGGTGGAATCCGGGTTACGTCTGATCCGAGAATCCGCCGACATCCGACGTGGTAAGGTTTCGCTCTCATGCTCCCCAACTATCGCAGAAACCAGACTCGCAAGAGTGCTGGCCGCCTTCGAAAAGGACTATCCCGGCATCGAGATCTCGGTCAGAGAACTGACATCGGCGGCGCTCTTTGAGAGTATTCGCAGGCGAGAGGTCGACTTTGGAATCGGACCTATCGTCGATACGACCGAGTTCCAGTTCGAGCCGATCTTGGAAGATCCCCTGTACGCGCTAGTGCCAAAGCGCTTCCTAAACACTGCGAAAGACACGATCTCTCTAGCGACGCTTACTAACATGCCTCTGCTTGTATTGAGCGCCGCGACGGCCTTGCGTCGCATGCTTGAGGCTACCCTTAGAGAGCGAAATCTTAGCTTTACGACTCGCTACGAATTTGCTCAGGCGCAAACGCTAATCTCAATGGCGGACGCAGGCCTTGGAGCGGCCATACTCCCCCGGGTCGCCTTGCCGACTAGAGCTAGTCGCAATGCTTTTGCGCTTCGGATTGTGAATCCGCCTCTGATCCGACAAGTCGCTGTGATTACGTTGAAAGGGCAATCGCTTTCGCCGGCATCAGAGCGTCTTGTGCAACTGCTTCAAGAGCTCATACCAGAGCCACAGGAGCGTGTGAGGTCACTGAAGAGGCCGAAACTCGAACAGGCGTAGTGCGCTCGCGGCAACTTAGCTCAATCAACGCGAGGCAGTTGCTTCGTCAATATTCGTTCTCCATCCTGTCACGGCTGCGCTTGCGCATTCGACAAGGATCCTCACGAGCTCGTCGCGGTGGTGGTTGGCGGGAGCGTCCTGTCGCACACAAATTCGCAAGTTTCGACGCGCCCACGGCTCTGCTAGGGGTAGAATCGCCAGTCGCCTCTCGTAACCCTTCTCGCCGGATCGGGGCATAATTCCGACGCCCGCTCCAGATGCAACCAGCGGTGCAACGGCTCGATAGCCGGGTACCTGAACGTGGATGTCGAGTGTCGCACCAAGTGCGGCGGCATGACTTAGAAGGTAGGCGTTAATTGCCGCGCCACGCTGCAGCCCGATGAATGGTTCACAAACGCATTCTTCGAACCGTACCGGCTTTCCCCTATTTGATGGAGCTGCTACGCGGCGCAAGCACTACCAGTTCATCGTCACAGTAAGGAAAGAGGGCCAACTCCTTGTGATTGGCCTGAAGCGCGACAATTCCAACGTCTGCACGCCGATCCGTCACCGCTGCCAAAATGTCGTGACTGTACTTCTCTTCAAGAGCAATTCGGACGGAAGGATGGTGTTTGAAGAAAATTGCCAGATCATCCGCGATAAACGAATTTACGGCATTGGTGTTGGCGACCAGTGTTATCCTGCCAGGCATGCCGGCCGAGAATGGAAGCATATCGGCGTGCATCTGCTCGAGCAGCTCAAACGACTTGCGAGCATAGTCAGCCAAAACCATGCCAGCGGGCGTGGGGCTCGCCCCCTCGCGATTTCGTTCGAGTGTGCACCGCGAGACAGGTTGCCTTCATCGAGAAACGGCAAGAAAAACTCTAAGGTCGACTAAATCGTAGCGCATCTTTAGCCGCGAGCTCGCCTATGTTCGGTCCTGACGAATGCATCATTCGGAACATACCGCTTATTGGTCCTCGGGCAATGGCCTAAGCTTCAGCGCCACCTGGGATCAGCTCGATGAAAATCACCAAAGTGAATTTTTGCGCTGCGCGCTCCTAAACAAGAACGGCCTCATTGGACCAGCCATTTCATTATTCGGCTAATGAACTCCTCGTTCGGGTCTAGACGGACGAAGGACTGGACGGCTTCGGCTCGGCAACGAGCTATACTGCCATCGACTATCCCTTAAAGCCTTGGACTTCGGGGCTGTCAGACCTGATCGTCGGAGAGGATGCACTCGCACCTGAGCGACTGTACCAAAAGCTGTTTGGTCTCACCACGAGTAAGATGGCGAGCAAGCTGGGCTGGTCGAAGGAGGCAATGGTTCGCATTTCTAAGGCAAAGCCGGGTCAACTAAACTATGGCTCGGCCGGTGCTGGAACCGCGCACCATCTCATTGGCGAAATGTTCAAATTGAAGACTGGCACGAATATCATTCAGTTCCGGATCGTGGCAGCGCTCCCGCCTTGGCCGACTTGATTGGTGGACAGATGGACATCATGTTGTACACGGTTACGTCCGGCCTTTCCCAGCTAAAGGAGGGTACAACACGCGCGCTGGCGGTCACGACTGCGCAACGTTCTTTGGCCACGCCCCACATCCCGCACATGCTGAAGGTGCGATCCCTGGCTTTGACGTTGAAACATGGTTCTGGCTTCTAGCGCCTGCAAATACGTTGAAGGCGATTGTGACGAAATTGAACCGCGAGACCGTTTAGAGCGTCAACTCCCCAAATGTGAAGTCGCGTCTGCTCGAGCTCGGGGCCGAGCCAATCGGCAACTCGCCGGTCGAGATGGTGACTCAAATCAAGAATGAGCTTGAAATGTTCGGAGCTCTGACGAAGCAACCGCAGTTGGTGGTTGACTAGACCTATGATGAGCGAACTTCCCAATTTTGGACGCGCTTGCCGCCATGCCTGTTAGTATGCGAGCCCGAGCTGTGTAGCTTTTCCGATAAGATTCTCCGCCATCTTGATGCTCGCGATATCGATCAGTCGACCGTCAAGACTGACCGCTCCGCGGCCTGCGCGTTCCGCCTCGCTCATTGTGTTCAATATCCGCTTAGCCGCGAAGATCTCCTCCGGTCGGGGCGAGAAGACCGAGTTTGCCAGCTCAATTTGCGAAGGATGAATGGCCCACTTGCCTTCGTACCCGAGAGCGGCGGCGCGGCGCGCAGCATTTTCGTACGAGAGAGGATCCGAGTAGTCACCAAACGGACCATCGATTGGTCGAAGACCATAGGCTCGGCACGCGACCAGCATTCGCGATTGCGCATAGTGCCAAAGATCGCCGGGATGGAACTGGCGATCCGCTGGGTCGCCTTGACCTACTAACATCCCGTAATCTGGGCTCGATCCTCCGATGATGGTGGTGCGCGCACGGGTACTGGCCGCGTAGTCACCCACGCCAAAGCTCATGGCTTCAATGCGCTTGGAGCTTGCGGCGATTGCTTCGACATTGGACATACCAAGTGAAGTCTCGATGAGAATTTCGAATCCGATCCGCTTTGACCGCTTCTTTGCCAACTCGATTTGCGTCACCAACATGTCAACTGCATAAACATCAGCGGTGACGCCGATCTTGGGCAGAAGCAGCATATCAAGCCGAGGGCAGGCTTCGACAACCTCAACGACATCGCGATACATGTACTCCGTATCGAGCCCATTCACGCGGACTTGTACTGTCTTCTGACCCCAGTCCAGATCGTTCAACGCCACGATGGCGTTGCGTCGAGCGGCCACCTTCTCACTGGGAGCAACGGCGTCTTCGAGGTCAAGGAAGATCACGTCGGCGCGAGCTTTCGAAGCCTTCTCGATGAAAGTGACGTTTGACGCTGGGACAGCCAATTGAGATCGCTGGAGGCGCGGAGCAGCCGGTTGAATGATCGTAGCACTCATGCTGGTAATCCTCTCGAAAGTTGCCAGAAACGGAGCTGCCGCGGTGAGAGTGAGCCTTGCGTCACTAGATTACCGCGCGATGCCCGAATGATAGTTCTGCTGGTCCTCAACGGTGCGCGACCGAACCGCTGCCTGACTGCCTACGCGGCATCAGAACGGTGTAGTTGAGATCAAGTACCACGGCGGGATGATATCCATTTCGCTCACCACCTGGCTGTGCCGAAACAACTCCGTCTGGCGCAACGTTTTTCAATCCGATCAACCGAACTCTCGTAGCTCCCACGTCCGATCGACCCTGCAGCTTCCATTTGTCAATTATTTCCGAGTACGCGTAGAGTGTGTCTCCGGCTACCGTTGGAGATACGTGGCGGCCTCCGTTGATCGCGAGAACACTCAAAACGTTCTCGAGGCCGTCATATGCGAGAGCGCGGCAAACCGAGATGACGTGCCCTCCATAGACCAGCCGCCTCCCGACGTGGGATTGCTTCATACTGACGGCGTCGAAGTGCGGCCTGGCGTTGTTTTGGTAGAGGCGCGTCGCCGACATGTGGTCAGCTTCCTCAACCGTCATTCCTAGAGGATGATCTATTCGCATCCCCGGCGTGAAATGCTCCCAAAGATTCGGTGATCCCGTTGCCTCGCAAAGGTCGTCCAGCGCATCCTTTGATCCAACTCGCGCATATGGGCAAAACTGGTCCTGAGGCACGACAATTGCCAGCTCAGGCTCGTGGGACTCATTTACTGCAGATTCCGCGTTTCGCTTGTGCACCATTACCCAGCGCACCCAGCTCAGGACTGGTCGGTCGTCCTGCTGGAAGCAGGTCGAACGGACGTACACCACCCCTGTTTTGCGGCTCGAGTTTTCCTTCAGTCCGATGACCACACTTTCGCATCGCAGCGTGTCTCCGGAAAACACGGGCTCGATGAACCGAAGCTCGGCGTAACCAAGATTTGCCACCGCATTTAGCGATATCTCGGGCACTGTCTTGCCGAAAGCCAGGTTGAAAACGAGAATGTCATCGATCGGTCGGCCGGGGTAACCGAGAGTGCGTGCGACTGTAACGGCAGAGTTGGACGCATACCGACTCCCGGTGAGCGCAACGTAAAGCGAAGCGTCCGCGTCAATAACAGTTCGCGGGGTTGCGTGACGGAAGACCTGACCAAGGTGAAAGTCCTCGAAGAAGTTTCCGTACCGATCCATTGGCATTTTCGCTACTCCGCCCGAAGAGGTGATCTAGGATCCATGGAATGGATCTCGCTCTGGGCCGGCGACTAGCCCGGCATCGTGTAGCTTTCCGACCGCGGTTGAATCGAGCCCCAGGACATCCATCAAGACTTCGTCCGTGTGCTGGCCGAGCAGTGGAGCCGGATCGATCGGCCCGCGAGCTGTGTCACGAACGCGGACCGGTGTGCCGGCAGAAAGATGTTCTCCAACTCCTGGTGTTCGGATGCGTTCGAATATTGGATTTGCTGCGCTGATACGGGAGTCGTCCCGGAGCGCCTGCCGAACAGTTTGATAAATCCCCCAACAGACGCCATTGCTGTCGAATTTATCGGCAACCTCAGCCAGGGTTCGAAAGGAAGTCCAAGATTGGATAAATGCTGCGATCTCCTCGCGCGCTTCATAGCGATCGCCTTCTCTGGCGAAGTTAAGTCCGAGTTCCTTCTCGAGTATCTCCATCGCATGCTGCATGCCGCAAGCGTTGACAAGGTTTTTCCACTGCGTCAGCGAAATCGCGGCCACGTAAACTCGACGTTGGTCACTAGTCGGAAAATCACGTCCAAACGCACCGAAGAGATAGTTACCGATTGACGGTCGTTCTTGGTCCAGAAGTTCGGCTTCGGCCGAGAGGCCAAGATGCGACAGCATCGAAAATGCAACATCGGCTAGGGCGATGCGCAATTCAGCCCCGTTTTGTGTCGCGCGACGGGTGGCCGAAGCAGCGGCGATCGCGAAAGCCGCTTGGTAGGCGCACGCGATATCCCAAGCAGGCAGCACATGATTTACAGGCGCCGAGAGCGACCCGCCACCTGTCATGGCGGGAAAGCCGACAGCGCAGTTGACCGTGTAGTCGAGCGCAGTCGATCCATCCGGATTGCCCTCGATCGTGCAGGTGATGATGTCGCGCCGGCGGGCTGAAAGTGCGGCATGTGACAGCCATGATCCACCGACGTTCGTAAGCAGCACCCCGCCATCAGCACCGGGGGCCGTTACAAGCGATTGGACCAGCTCTCTACCTTCTGGTCGACGAATGTCCACAGCAAACGAGCGCTTCCCCTTATTGAGGCCGGTCCAGTACAGGCTTCTGCCACCCGGCATTGTGGGCTGCCGCGCGTAGTCGATCCCTCCACCAGGCAGATCGATACGGATCACGTCTGCGCCGAACTGCGACAACGTCATTCCTGCGAGAGGCGCGGCAACGAACGCGGAGCTCTCCACAACCCGCAATCCCCGCAAAAATTGATAATTCATCACTTTCCCCAAAGCGTGGTTGAGTCCGGGAGCCAAGCTCACCTTCAGTCGAAGAAGCTAATCTCGCTGCATCAGTGCAACAATCAGAGTTATCTAGCCGATTATGCAGGTTTATCGATCAACCAGCGGCGTTGGCGAATTAGGGTTCGGGGCATTTTGTCCGAGCCTTCATCGCTGATGGCTAATGAAGGCATCGGTCGGCCCAGGCGAACGGAAGCGGCATGCTGTCAGATGCGATGCGCAGCTGTTCAAGTCGCGTCATGATGCCAACAGCAATTCAACTCGCCGCTCATTCTGCAGCCAGATTGCATAATCTGCCTTATAAATGCGTTTGTCTGTGCAGGCCCGCGCACCTACGGATTGGCCATCGCTCTTTAAGCCCGATGGGTGCGAAATTGAACTCCTCAACATTGCCCACGTCTGACACCACGAAGCAACGCGTCGGAGCCTTGGCGGGCCTGCGTGTCCTCGACATCGCGACATTTGTCGCGGCGCCGTTCTGCGGCACGGTTCTCGCGGACTTCGGCGCGGAGGTTATCAAGGTCGAGCAGCCAAAGGGCGGTGACTCGCTCAGGCAGTTCGGTACGATCAGCGAGTGCGGAGATAGCCTAGTCTGGTTGAGTGAAGCGCGAAACAAGAAGACCGTGACGCTCGATTTGCGCCAGGCTGAGGGCGCCGCACTGTTCAAGAAGCTTGTCGCGAAGACCGACGTCATCCTTGAGAATTTCCGACCGGGGACGCTCGAAAAATGGGGGGTGGGTTTCGAGGCGCTGCGGCAGATAAATCCAGGACTGATCATGCTGCGGATCAGTGCCTACGGACAGACCGGTCCGAAGCGTGACGAGCCTGGTTTTGCCCGCATCGCCCACGCGTTCGCCGGTCTTTCGTGGCTTTCGGGAGAGGCCGATGGCCCGCCGGTTGTACCGGGCTCGACGTCGATGGCGGACTACGTCTCGGGGATGTGGGGAGCGATAGGTGTATTGGCAGCCCTGCGCGCGCGGGACAAATCGGGGCGTGGCCAATTCATCGATCTCGGCCTTTACGAGTCCGTCTTTAGATTGCTGGATGAGATCGCTCCTGCGTACGCAAAGTACGGCACGGTGCGCGAGCGAATGGGGGCAGATACCGTCAACGTTGTTCCGCACAGCCATTACTGCACGCAAACCGGCGAGTGGGTGGCGCTCGCATGCACGAACGACAAAATGTTTGCCCGGCTGGCCGAGGTGATGGGGCGGCCCGAGCTAGCAAAAGAGTTTCCGACGAGCGCTATCAGGGTGCAGAATCGTGATCACATCAACTCGTTGGTGGCTCAGTGGATGGCCAAGCATTCCCTCGCTGACGTGATCACGCTGACGCGAGAGGGCGGTGTGCCATGCGCTCAGATCTACTCCATACGAGAGATCTTTGAGGACCCCCAATACAAGGCGCGAGGCAATCTTCTGCGCGTCGAGGATCCGCGCATTGGCGAGCTGGTGGTTCCAGCACCAATTCCGCGGCTTTCGGAAACGCCACCGGAATTCAGGCATACCGGGCGTCCACTTGGGGCCGACAATGAGGACGTCTTTATGAACCTTATCGGCCTGAGTGCCGACGAGTTCCGCGCGGCTCGCGCGTCCGGCGTCATTTGAGGAGTTAGCAGATGAGTGCCGAGGGTATTCAGAAGTACCAAATGTTGATCGGTGGTGAATGGGTCGACGCCGCAGACGGAAGTACGTTTGAGACGACAGATCCCTACACCGGCCAGGTATGGGCGACCCTGCCAAGGGCGAAGCAGGTCGATGCCGATCGAGCCGTGGATGCGGCGGCGAAAGCTCTGAAGGGCGAGTGGTCGCGTATGACCGCGAGCAGCAGGGGGCTCCTCTTGTGCCGCCTTGCGGACTTAATCGCCCGCGACGCAGAGCAGCTCGCGCGGATTGAGGTCCGCGACAACGGCAAACTGATCGCTGAAATGCGGGCGCAAGTCGGCTACCTGCCGCAATACTTTCGTTACTTTGGTGGCCTTGCGGACAAGATCGAAGGCGCGGTACTGCCAATCGACAAGCCAGATACATTCAATTACACCCGCCACGAGCCACTGGGCGTGTGCGTCGCGATCACCGCGTGGAACTCTCCGCTTCTTCTCGCCGTGAATAAGCTGGCGCCGGGCCTTGCAGCGGGCAATACCTTTGTTGTCAAACCATCCGAATTTACGTCGGCTTCGACGCTCGAATTCGCGCGGCTCGCCAAGGAAGCCGGAATTCCTGACGGTGTAATTAACGTCGTGACTGGCTTCGGAAACGAAGTTGGAGCCCCGTTGGTGGAGCATCCAAGGGTCGCGAAGATTGGTTTCACTGGAAGTGAATCCGGCGGTCAACGCATCTATGAGACGGCCGCTCGCGGCTTCAAGCACGCGACCCTGGAACTGGGCGGTAAATCGGCCAATATTGTGTTCGCAGACGCGAACCTCGATAATGCTGTCAAGGGTGCGATCTCTGGCATCTTTGCTGCCACCGGCCAAACATGTGTGGCTGGTTCGCGACTGCTGGTACAAGATAGCATCTATGATGAATTCGTTGGTCGCTTGGTCGAGTTTGCCAAGAAGGCCCGAATGGGTGACCCGAAAGAGGCGACGACCCAGGTCGGACCGGTGACCACTCCGCCGCAGTTCAAGAAGATTCTTGAGTACATCGATATCGCAAAGGCCGAGGGAGCGCGCTGCCTTCTCGGCGGAAAGGTGGCTACGCGCCCGGAGTGCGGCGCGGGTCAATTCGTCGAGCCGACGATCTTCAGCGAAGTGCGCAACGATATGCGTATTGCACAAGAGGAAGTGTTCGGGCCAGTGCTCAGCTGCATTCGTTTCAAGGACGATGACGAAGCAATCTCAATTGCCAACGACAGTCTGTACGGGCTTGCGGCAGGACTATGGACACGCGATCTGCGGCGCGCGATCGAGCTGCCGAAGCGTCTCGACGTGGGCATCGTCTGGGTGAACATGTACCGCGCCGTGAGCTACATGTCGCCCTTTGGCGGCTATAAGCGCTCAGGCCTCGGCCGGGAAAACGGCATGGATGCCATTCGCGAGTACCTTCAGACTAAGAGCGTTTGGATCAGTACCGCGGAGGAAGTTCCGGATCCTTTTGTGATCCGGTAGGCGCTACCATGCACGTCTTCGTATGCAAGACCACACTTGGATGGCGAAAATGACAACAGCCAGCCCTTTCGCTCAAGTACTACCGGCATTTCGTCTTACTGGTCGCACGGCATTGGTGACCGGCGCCGGAGCCGGAATCGGTGCCGCGATCGCCGCGGCCCTTTCGGAGGCCGGAGCCGACGTAATCCTTGTGTCTCGCTCGCAGGGTGACCTAGAGGCCGTAGCTGCACGAATTCGTGCCGCTGGGGGACGAGTCGAAGTTCGCGAGTGCGATGTGACAAACTCTTCGGCAATTCGGTCAGTCATTGCCGAATTGCCTCAACTCGACATCGTCGTGAACAACGCTGGCACCAACGTACCGGAGCCGTTCCTAGAGGTATCTGACGAGCATCTCGACTTCATGAGCAACCTCAATGTGCGTGCTTGCTTCGTCGTTGCGCAAGCCGCCGTCAGGAAGATGCTTGAAGATCCGGCCAGGAAAGAGAAGAGCGGGGTCGTGATCAATGTCTCATCCCAAATGGGACATGTTGGATCACCGAACCGCACCGTCTACTGCATGAACAAGCATGCGGTAGAAGGCTTGACCAAAGCGATGGCTGTCGAGTTGGCCCCGGTGGGTATTCGCGTCAACAGCATCGGTCCGACCTTCGTCGACACTCCGCTGATCCGTAAGATCGTTGATACGCCCGAGAAGTATCAGTTTCTGGTCTCGAAGATTCCGATGGGACAGATGGCGAGAGCCGAGGACATCGCGGCCGCAGCCATTTACCTAGCCTCTCCGGCCGCAGCAATGGTGACGGGGACTTGCCTATTGGTTGATGGCGGCTGGACTGCCCAATAACGCGCGTTTTTCAAACTTGGAGTCATGAACATGAGCGCTACGTACGGACGCTTTGTCGTCGAGAAGACCGGTGAACCCGAGGTGATGAAATGGATCTCCGAGCCGGTCCAACATCCGGGGGCAAATGACATCCGCGTTCGACATGAGGCGATCGGGGTCGATTACATCGACACTCAGATTCGTGGAGGACTTCTGCCGGCTACATTGCCTACCGGACTCGGATTCGCTGGCGTCGGGGAGGCCGTCGAGGTTGGTGCTGACGTGAAGCACATCAAGAAGGGCGATCGGGTCGCCTACATGTACTTTGTCGCCGGAAGCTATGGCGAAGAGCGCGTCGTACCTGCCGATCGGGTCGTCGCCTTGCCGGACCAGACGTTGTCGCCCGAGCTCGCTGCGGGCGCGCTGTTTCGTGGCCTGACCGCTTGGTACCTGGCCAACCGTCTGAAACCTCTTGGAAAGGGCGATACCGCCCTCGTTCACGCCGCGGCCGGCGGCGTCGGCCTGATCCTCACGCAATGGTTGGCTCATTTGGGTGTGACGGTCATCGGTACGGTAGATACCCGCGAGAAGGCGGAGGCGCTGCGTGAGTTCGGCTGTCCCCATCCCGTCCTGATGCCGGACGAGGACTTCGTCGCCAAGGTCAAGGACGTGACTGGAGGCAAGGGCGTATCCGTCGTCTACGAAAGCATCGGCGTTGCCACCTTCGAGCGTTCGCTTGATTGCGCTAAGCGCTTCGGCCTGATCGCTTCCTATGGCTGGCCCTCCGGAGATCCGGACAATGTCTCCCTCATGACGTTGCGCACCAAGGGATCGCTGTTTATCACCCGACCGACGGTCACCCAGTACACCGCCGAAAGCGAGGACTTTCGAGCCGGTGCAGCGGCCCTGTTCGATCTCATCAAGCAAGGCAAGTTGCGAATCAAGGTCGGCAACTCCTATCCGCTTCGCGAAGCGGCGCGTGCGCATGCAGATTTGGTAGCCGGGCGAACCCTGGGCTCGGTGGTCTTGGTGCCCTGATCTAAGAGATCAAACGGATTGAAGGAGTTCTCATGCTGCTGAAAAACAAGGTGGCGATCGTGACGGGTTGCGCCTCCCTGAAGGGCATAGGCTGGGCAACGGCGAAGCGCTTCGCGGACGAAGGGGCGACTGTGGCTTTGCTCGACTTGGACGAGAAAGGCGGACACGCGGCCGCCAGAGAAATTGGACCAATTCACATCGGCTATGCGTGCGATGTTCGTGATGCAAAGCGATGCAACGAGGTGGTGGCCGAGATTATCGCGTCGTTTGGAACGGTCGATATCCTCGTCAACAATGCGGGTGTCAGCCAGGCAAAGCGATTAATGGACAGCACCGCCGATGACTACGACATCGTCATGGATGTTAGTCTTCGCGGCGCGTACAACATGTCCCGCGCCGTGGTACCGCATTTTCGTTCACGCAAGAGCGGAAACATAGCGTGCATCGGTTCGATCGCCGCTCAGCGCGGCGGCGGGGTTCTTGGCGGCCCCCACTATGCCGCGGCGAAGGGAGGCGTTCAGACGCTCGCGAAGGCCATGGCGCGCGAGCTCGCACCGGACGGCATCCGAGTCAACGCTGTTGCTCCGGGATTGATCGATACCGAACTTCTGACCGGTAAGATCGACGACGAAGGCAAGCGGCGCGTCGCCGAAAGCACTCCGCTTGGTCGGCTTGGCACGCCGCAGGACATTGCCAACGCATTGCTGTTCCTTTGCAGCGATCTCTCGAGCTACGTCACTGGCGTGGTGCTCGACGTCAACGGCGGCTTCCATATTCACTAGAACAGATATTGCTCGTTCAAGAGCGATCATGAGGAGGAAATCATGTCACGGTTGTTGTCTTGTATCGGAATCACGGCGTTCGCTGCCGCATTCGCGTTCAACGCGCAGGCCGCGGATCCGATCAAGATTGGGTTGTCAGGGCCATTTACTGGCGGATCGAGCCCCATGGGAATTTCCATGCGCGACGCCGTCCGCTTGGCTGTCGACGAAGTCAACAAGTCAGGCGGCGTGCTAGGGCGACCTCTGCAACTTATCGAACGCGACGATGAAGCCAAGAATGAACGCGGGGCTCAGGTTGCCCAAGAGCTCATCTACAAGGAGAACGTCGTTGCCTCGCTTGGCGTGATCAATACCGGCGTCATGCTGGCCAGCGCCCGGTTCTATCAGGAAGCCAAGATCCCAATGATCACGCCAGGTCCAACTGGCACCACCGTCACGAAGCTGTTTCAGCCACCCGAGCACCCGGCCAACTACATCTTCCGCGTTTCGCTCCCGGACAACATTCAAGCCGAAATGATTGCCGAAGAAGCCGTTGGACGGCGCGGCTACAAGAAAGTCGCCATTCTCGCGGACTCCAGCAACTATGGGCAGCTGGGACGTGAAGATATGGTAGCCGCGCTCGAGAAGCGGGGCGTCAAGCCAGTCGCGGTGGAGAAGTTCAATATCAAGGACGTGGATATGACGCCGCAGCTGCTTCGCGCGAAGAGCGCTGAAGCGGAGGCAATCCTCACTTATGGAGTTGGTCCTGAGCTCGCGCAGATTGCGAACGGCATGACCAAGCTTGGTTGGAGGGTGCCGATGATTGGCAGTCATACGCTGTCAATGCCGAACTTCATTGAGACGGCGGGAGCCAACGCTGAGGGAGCGGTTTTTCCGCAGACCTTTGTAGCCGACGCGAATCCGAAGGCCAAGGCATTTATCGAAAACTTCAAGAAGACCTACAAGGTGGAGCGGATCGCTGCGGTTGGTTGGGCGGCACCTGCTTACGATACGGTTTACCTGTTGGTCGCCGCAATCAAGCAGGCCGGCTCGACAGACGGCGCGAAGGTTCGCGAAGCCCTCGAAACACTCAACGACAAGGTGGAGGGGACATTGATGACCTACAACAAGCCCTTCTCCAAGGACGTGCACGAGCTGTTCACTGATCCGTCGAAAGCTGTGATGTCGACCATCAAGAACGGCGAAGTCGTAAAGATCAGCAGCCGATAGCAAACTGAGAGTTGTGGCTGCGACGACGGCGGGCCTTATGGCCCGTCGTCCCGATGAACCGCGGACGTGACCATTTGGTCATTCGTTGTTGCGTCTTAGGACCAGGGAGGAGGGCACGACATGGACGTTGCCTTGCAGGTATTGTTCAGCGGCTGCGCGCTGGGAATGATCTATGCGGTCATCGCCTTCGGGTATCAGCTGACGTTTGCGACATCCGGAACGTTGAATTTCGGTCAAGGAGAGGCCCTCGCCGTTGGTGCGCTTGTCGGCCTCTCTGTCGTCCCGTTCACCGGATACTGGCTGATGTTGCCCGCGGTCCTGGTGTTCGGCGCACTTTACGGAGTGTGCGTCGAGCGGATCAGCGTCCGTCCCGCACTCAAGGTCAAGTCGGAGGGCTGGATCATGGCAACGATCGCGGTCGGCATCATCATAAAGAACGTTGCTGAGAATATCTGGGGCAAGGAGGACATGAGGTTCCCGTCTCCAGTGTCGGAAGCGCCGCTGAAGATCTTCGGCGCGAACCTGTTGCCGATGGAAATCATCGTTGTGGTCGGCGCACTTGCGTTGATGCTTGTTATCGAGCTCTTCAACAGGACGTCGATCTACGGGAAAGCAGTCGTGGCTACAGCAGCTGACAGCGATGCCGCGGGCCTGATGGGCATCAACACAAGCCAGGTGGTGTCATTCTCGTTCGCGCTGTCCTGTGCGGCGGCCTCCTTCGCCGGAGTGCTGGTGGCACCGTTGACGCTCGCCGGTGCGGGAATGGGGGGAGCTCTTGGGCTCAAGGCGTTCGCTGTCGCGATTATCGGGGGACTGACATCCGGCCTCGGTGCGATCGTCGGCGGTTTGGTTCTTGGAGTTTCCGAGACCGTCACCGGCTACTATTTCTCGACCGGTTACAAAGACGTTCCGGGCTTGGTCCTTCTGCTTGCAGTACTAGCGGTAAAGCCGGCTGGCCTGTTCGGCAAGACCGCCATCAGGAAGTTCTGATCATGAGGACCAGCAACGCATTACTATTAGCGGTGGTCTTTGTCGGTCTGGCAGCCTTCCCTATCCTCGTGCCAAACCCGTACTACATTCACTTGCTGGTTGTTATCGGCATCTACGTCATCCTGCTCTTCGGCCTCGATATCGTCGTCGGGTACACGGGTGAGATATCGTTGGGGCATGCGGGCCTCTTTGGAATTGGCGCCTATGCCGCCGGCCTGCTTGCCGTGAAGGTAGGCCTACCGTTCTGGATCGCACTGCCGGCTGCTATGGCCATTACGGCGGCAGTGGGCGTGCTCCTGGCGGTGCCCGCCTTGCGCGTCACGGGACCATATCTTGCCATGGTCACGCTAGCTTTTGGAACCATCATCGGGATCCTCATCAACGAGATGGATTTCCTGACTAACGGACCGCAGGGACTTCAGGTGATCAAGCCCCGCATCTTGGGGCACCAGGTCACGGCCGTAGACTTTTACTATTTCACCTTCGCGCTCGTCTTCTTGGCTACCATAGCTGTGTCAAGATTGCTGAGCTCCCACTTTGGCCGGGCGTTCATCGCACTTCGCGGCAGCCCCATCGCGGCTGACTGCATGGGTGTCTCGGTCTATCGCTACAAGGTGCTGGCGTTCGCCATCAGCGCGGCCCTCGCTGGCCTCGCCGGCGGCTTGTTCGCATTTTCAGAGGAGTACATCGCTCCAAGCACGTTCAATTTTGAACTTGCGGTTCTGTTTCTCCTCGCCCTTACGCTGGGAGGACGAAAATCAAGGGCTGGAGCTGTCATCGGCGCTGCCGTCGTGATCGTGTTGCCGAATTTGCTTTCCGACATGTTTCTCTTCCGAACGCTCAGCGTGGTTATCGCTGCGGTGGCGGTCGGATATGCGATTATCGGAGTGTCGACATCACGGCTCGCGCCACGTCAGTTGCTGATCCCCTTGGGGGCGATTGCGGCGTTCCTCGCGTTCGCCTTCACGCTGACAGACATCTCGGAGCATCGCCTGACGATCTTCGGCTTGATGATCCTGGGGGTGGTGTTCTACTTGCCAGACGGTCTCATCGGATTTGTCAGAGAGGCAATCCGGACATTCCGCCCTGATTGGATCCATGACCACGAGGTCGTTTCCGAGCGATCTGTTCGCACCGAAGCTCTCGGGAAGCCGACTGTGACTGCAACGGCGGGTGAACCACTCCTTCGCGCCAGCGATATCATCATGCAGTTTGGCGGACTTAAAGCGCTTAATCGTGTCGATCTAGTCGTGGAGGCTGGAACTGTGCACGGGGTCATCGGGCCAAACGGCTCCGGAAAGAGCACAATGATGAACGTGCTAACCGGGATCTACGAGCCTACCGAAGGGAGCACAATGTTTGCTGGCTCGACGCTGGAGGGCAAATCGTCCTCTCAAATCGCGCTCAGCGGAATTGCACGCACATTTCAGAACGTTCAGCTCTTTGGCGATATGACGAGTACTGAAAATGTGTTGGTCGGTTTGCATCACACCTTCCGATCGTCGCCACTCGATGTGATCTTGAATACGCGCCGCTATCAGAACGAGGAACGGGCGGCTCGTGACAGGGCAGCTAGCCTGCTGGAGTTCGTCGGTCTTTCTAAGTCTGCAAATGAGGAAGCGCGTCACCTTCCTTACGGCCGGATGCGCCTACTTGAGATCAGTCGCGCGCTGGCACTTGGCCCGACCCTGCTGCTGCTTGACGAACCGGCAGCCGGATTGCCCCCGGCGGAGTTGCCCGACCTGGTCTCAATCATTCGAAAAATTCGTGACCACGCTATTACGGTGGTTCTGATCGAACATCACATGGATGTCGTAATGAGTCTCTGCGACCGCGTAACAGTGCTCGATTTCGGGCAGAAGATCGCAGAGGGGACCGGCGCAGAAGTACAGAACGATCCCAAGGTGATCGAAGCATATCTCGGTGCAGGCGGGTCGTTCGCACCAGAGACGCCTTCGCATTCAAGGGTGGAAGCGGCATGCTGAGGGTCGAAAAGCTACAGGCCGGCTACGGTCAGACTGACGTTCTCTACGGTATCTCGCTTGAGGTCCCGAAGGGGAAGGTTGTGAGCCTCATCGGATCGAACGGTGCGGGTAAGTCGACGACCATGCGAGCTATCTCCGGCATGATCAAGCCGAAGGCCGGAAGCGTACACCTCAATGGACGCGACGTGACGGGTTTCGACTCCCATCGAATTGCGCGATTGGGGCTCGCCCATTCGCCTGAGGGGCGACGCGTATTTCCGACTTTGACAGTCAAGGACAATCTGCTGCTTGGCGCATTCCCGCGCCTTAGTGGCAGCAGGCCACGAGGCGATGTCGAAGGCGACTTGACTCTGGCCATGGACTTGTTCCCACGCCTCAAGGAACGACGTTCGCAGCTTGCCGGCACACTCTCAGGCGGAGAGCAGCAGATGCTCGCAATGGCACGAGCAGTGATGCTGAAACCCGACGTCATCCTGCTTGATGAGCCGTCGATGGGGCTCGCCCCCGTTCTAGTCGAGGAAGTTTTCCGCATCATTCGGCGGCTGAAACAAGACTCCGTTACGATGCTGATCGTAGAGCAGTTCGCGGCGGCGGCCCTCGAGGTCTCTGATTATGCCTACGTGCTTGAAAGCGGTCGGGTCGCGGTCGAAGGGCCAGCGCAGGATCTAAAGAGCGATCCTGCCGTGCGAGCGGCTTATTTGGGCGGTGCGCACTGACTAGCTTCGGGTAAGTGGCAATTGTTCGTCCGAGGGCGAAAGCAACGGGCAGCATAGAGCGAATAACACATGAGCACTCAGATTTTCGACTACATCATTGTCGGTGCCGGGTCCGCCGGATGCGTTCTGGCCAATCGTCTCACGCGGGATCCGAATAATCGAGTTCTCTTGCTGGAAGCCGGTGGTGTGGACCGTAACGTGTGGATCAAAATACCTGCTGGGGTGCCGCGTGTAGTCTCGCACCCTGCATTGACCTGGGGTTACACCTCAGATGAGGAACCAGGATTGAACGGTCGGAAGATCATCTGGCCCCGAGGCAGAACGCTGGGGGGTAGCAGTTCGATCAACGGCCACGTTTATATGAGAGGAAACGCCGCTGACTATGATGCTTGGCAGGGCCTCGGAAATCCCGGTTGGGCTTGGAATGACGTTCTCCCGTATTTCAAACGGAGTGAATGCCATTTTCAGGGAGCCAGTGACCTGCATGGCGGTGAAGGAGAGCTCCACGTCTCGCCGTTGCTCGAGCCGCACAGGGCGTCCGCAGCGTTCGTCGAAGCCGCTGCTGGGATAGGAATTCCGCGGAACGATGATTTCAACGGCATAGCGCAGGAGGGCGTTGGGTATCTGCAGTTCACGATCCACAAAGGACTAAGAGACTCGGCCGCCGCCGCGTTTCTCCGTCCGGTACGACATCGAAGCAATCTTACGGTTGTGACGGGTGCTCTCGCGCAGAACGTTATCCTCGAAGGTAAGCGAGCCGTCGGCATTGGGTACCTGGAACGGGGGCATCGCCAGGAGGCGCGCGCGCGACAAGTTATTTTGTCGGGTGGAACGATCAACTCACCCCAATTGCTGATGTTATCGGGTATCGGCCCGGCGCAGCATCTGATGTCCTTGGGTATTGATGTCAAACAGGCCTTACCTGGCGTGGGCAGGAACCTTCAGGATCATATCTATGCTCACGCACTGGCCAGCGTGGATCCGTCATTCTCGATCAACAAACTGATAGCGAGCAACTGGCGGATGATACCCGACGTGTTGAGATACGTCGTTTCTCGCCGTGGGCTGTTGACATCGGCCGCCGCCCAAGTGGGCTTGTTTATGCGCTCGGGACATCACACCAACGTCGCTGATCTGCAGGTCCAGATGCGTCCCTTTAGCATGATCAGCAAGTCGGGAATGTACAAGGCTGATCCCGCGCCCGCGGTGACGGCCTCGTGCACCCTTCTCCGGCCGTACTCGGTCGGTTCGGTCTCGCTGCGATCGAAGGATCCAAAGGACCCGCCAAAGATGGTGGCAAACTATCTGACCGATGAGCGCGACCTGCAGCCATTGATCGAAGGCCTTCGCGTCATTCGGCGTATCTTCAACGAATCCCCGTTCCGCGAGCATTTCCGCGGGGAATTGCTTCCTGGCTCGCAGTTCCAGACGGACGACGAACTAACCGGCTATCTGCGCGAGAATGCGCAGTCGATGTATCATCCAGTGGGTACTTGTAGAATGGGCACGGATGACGACGCCGTGGTGGATCCGGAATTGCGAGTACGAGGGATAGCCGGCTTACGAGTGGTGGACGCGTCTATTATGCCTCGGATTCCATCGGGAAATACCAACGCGCCGACGATCATGATTGCGGAGAAGGCTGCGGATATCATCCTGGCTGAGCAGAGGACACCGCGGACCCAAGTCGGTGCGCGCATCGCCTCGTCGTAGGCGGTATCCGTCTTTCAACATGATCCCCGCGAAAGGGCAAGGACAAGAACCTATGGAAGATGAATACGCCACAGCGACCGCCGTGCAGTCCGCATGGGCAGACGCGTTCGAGAAGCGGGATCTCGACCGGTTGATTTCTCTCTACTCACCACAGACCGCGTTCTGGGGTTCAACGAACGATCTGCATACTGATCCGGAGGGCGTGCGACGCTACTTCACAAATCTGCCGCCCTCCTACAAGCGTTCGCTCTACGCGCGCCCCCACGTCTTGCGGCTAAATGAGGATGTAATTGTCGCTTCGGTCAATGTTGTCTTTATCAGGGAGATCGACGGTAAGGATGTGGAATTGCCGTATCGGATGACGCATGTCCTCGTTCGGCAAAAGGGCGTTTGGAAAATAGCGACCCATCATGCCTCGCCTCAGGTGGCTTAAGAAACGACGCGCAACTCTGCGCGGGTCGTGCGGACCCGGAAGATAGCAGTTCTCCCTGGGCATCCCCTCCAAGGGTGCTCAACTTAAAGCCCGGCACGTTTCGTGCCGGGCTTCTTTGTCATGCTTCCGGGTGCTTTTGTGAAGCCAAACAGCATAATCAGCGAGATAAATCTGTTTGTCGGTTTGCCCTGCCGATTCTAGTTCTGGAATCAGGGGTGGTCTGAAGACCCCCATTTAATCCGACCGGGGAGGAACAGAAGATGAAGCATGCAACAACCGCGCTTGCCATTGCTGGGGCATCTTTGATTTCGTTCGGGATAGGAGCTCCCGCACGCGCTCAAATGTCCGATGATGTGGTCAAGATCGGCTTCATCACCGACATCAGCGGACCCTATGCTGACATCGACGGGATGGGGGGAGTCGAGGCCGTCAAAATGGCGATCGCGGATTTTGGCGGGACCGTCAACGGCAAGAAAATCGAACTCGTGTATGCGGATCACCAGAACAAGGCCGACATCGCGGCCAACAAGGTGAAGGAATGGTTCGATGCCCAGGGGGTCGATATGCTCTTGGGAGGATCCAATTCGGCCGCAGGGCTCGCGATGGCTTTTGTCGCCACGGAGAGGAAGAAGGTATACATCAATGTTGGCGCAGCCACTGCACGCCTGACTAACGAAGATTGTAAACCCTATACGATTCACTACTCGTACGACACGGTAGCACTTGCCAAGGGAACAGGTGGTGCGGTGGTGCGTCAAGGAGGGAAGTCGTGGTTCTTTATCACCGCAGACTACGCGTTTGGCCTTTCACTTGAGGCAGACACCACGAACGTGGTGAAGGCGAATGGTGGCACCGTGGTTGGTTCCTCTAGGCATCCGACCAATTCCTCAGACTTCTCATCGAACTTGCTCCAAGCGCAGGGATCCAAAGCTCAGATACTAGGTCTGGCCAACGCGGGAGGCGACCTGATCAATACGATCAAGGGCGCGAATGAATTTGGTGTGACCAAGACTATGAAGATGGCTGCGCTCTTGATGTACCTGAGCGATGTTCATTCGCTCGGGCTCAAAGTGACTGAAGGCTTGTACCTGACTGACGCCTGGTACTGGGACACGAATGAGGAGACCAGGAAGTGGGCGAAGCGGTACTTCGAAAAGACTGGGAAGATGCCCAACAGCGGCCATGCTGCGGATTATTCTGCGATCATGACCTATCTGACCGCAGTAAAGGCCGCCGGGACAGATGACGGTGAAAAAGTAATGCCGCAGCTAAAGTCAATGAAGATAAACGACGTGTTCGCAACTGGTGGTTATATCCGTCCAGATGGCCGGATGGTGCACGATATGTATCTTGCGCAGGTAAAGTCGCCCGCCGAATCGAAGTATCCGTGGGACTATCTAAAGCTTGTCGAGAAGATCCCTGGGGACCAGGCGTTCACGACTCAGGCTGAAAGCAAGTGCGCTGCCTGGAAGTGATGGGAGCCGCCCGCATCGGGCCGACTAGCTCTATTCTCGCTTGACCGGAGCTGAGCGGCAACACGTCGCAGAAGTCGAACAGGTTCTCGTTGTCGTGACAACGAGCACCTCCTTGTTCCTCAGACGTTGACAATTACTTTGCCAACTTGCTCGTTTGACTCCAGGAAGCGTGTCGCCTCCTGAATCTGATCAAGCGGGAAAACGCGCGCGATCAACGGCTTCAGTTGCCCCGATGCGAGCCCATGAGAAATGAAGGTCTTCGCGCGGTCGAGGATAGCATCATCGGATACGATCTCGTTGTAGAGATATCCTTTGGTCGTAAGACTCTTGCCCAGCACGGTGAACAGAGGGAATGGGGTTGGTTGCGTGCTAAGCGCGCCATACTCGAGCAGGATACCACCACGAGCCATGCTTAGCGTGAGTGGCTCAAACGATGGTCCGCCAACCGGGTCAAGTACGACGCGCGCTCCGACGCCGTTGGTGATTTCCATGACCTTCGCGACAAGGTCCTCCTCTTCGGTAGCAATTACATGATGTGCGCCGGCGTCAAGCGCGCCGGGCGCTTGGTCGAGGTATTGCCAGAAAGCCGGGCGCACCGCCTACCCTTGTCAATTATGCATCCGAACAGGCAGCATCTTGCGCCCCAGGTGCGCGTGTTCGCAGACTGGATTGTCGATCTGTTCCACTCATTGCAAAGTCCTTGGATACAAAAGCCCTGATGATCAGACCGGTCGCAGAGACGTGTGGCGAAGTTTAAATGGCGCGGAAGCTATGTCGGCGGGGCCCGACAACTAGTACGACAGATGTGAACTGACGGAGATACGCCACAAGCACGGCTGTCAGGAGGTGCGTGACGACCGATAATCCGTCTGAGGCTTGGCACGCACGAGACTCGGTGGGCACGGGCGCACTAATCGACCAATCTGCATAATCGACAAAATTAATGCGATTGTTCCCCGGTTGGTGATGACGAATTGTCGCGGCTGGCCGGAGGGCCCAACGTACGCATCCGGCAAGCAATCGGGCAAGAGCGCAACGTCGCTGCTGTCCGTTGGGAAACGCATAGGAGAATGAAATGTCACCACACTACGATGGACTTTCACGACGACACCTTTTGCTGGGAGGCGCGGCTGCCGTCGGAGGGCTGGCGTTGACAAGCGGCGCGATCGCAAAGGCGCCGATGGTGGGCAAGCCGTCACCTTATTATTATCGCTTCAAGTTCGGGAACGGCGAGGCGACAATCGTTTCCGATGGCACCCTTCCGTTGGGCGACCCGCACCAGAGTTTCCTTGGGATCACTGCAGAGGAAATCGATCGCCAACTGACGCAGAACTATCTTCCGCTCAGCAACGCCGTCCTTGAGCAGAACGTGTTGATCCTGAATACGGGCGATCGGATGGTGCTGTTCGACACCGGGATGGGGTCGCTGCAGATGTTCGGCCCTACCACCGGAAAGTTGCTGTCGACCTTGAAGCAGGCGGGGATTGATCCGAAAGACATTGATGCCGTCGTAATGAGCCACGCCCATGTCGACCACTGCGGCGGATGCATGGCAGACGATGGAAGTCGGAATTTCCCGAATGCTCAGTTCTACATTTCCCAGGCGGACTACGAATACTGGACCGACGAGAACAAGGTAGCGCCGTCCATGAAGGTGTTCCTGGATACGGCTCGCAAGAACCTGGTGCCAAACAGAGATCGTATCGTCTTCGTCAAAGATGGGCAGGAGTTCCTTCCGGGTATCACCGCGCTGGCTGCACCGGGCCATACCGTCGGTCACACGATCTTCATGATCAACTCCGACAAAGATCAGCTCTGCTACATCGGCGATCTGACCCACCACCCCGTGCTGCTGCTTGAGAAGCCACTTACGGAATTTTCCTACGATACGGATCCGAAGCAGTCGGCGCAGTCGCGGGTGAGAATGCTGAAGATGCTGGCGTCCAACAGGATACCGGTGCTTGCCTATCATTTCGCCTGGCCAGGCATCGGCCACATTGCGGCTCAAGGGGACGGATTCCGCTACTTCCCCAGTCCGATGAAGATGGAGATGTGAGGGGATGACGCGAAAGTCGGCAGCCTAGTGCTGCCGGCTTACCCTGTTCGGCTACTCCCAAGCCAAGCCTGACGGAAGGCCTAGGTGAACCTGGGCTCTGACCCGGCTGTATTCGGGCAAACCCTTCGAGCCAACCGAAGGCTCCCTACCGAAAAATGAGATTGCGGACGAGTAGCCAACGCCCCGGTCTTAAACGATGACGTTAAAGCGCTTCGCGCTGGTAGTCTTCCGTGAACGAAGCGTCCTGACAAATCGCAGTCGGCGGTCACCAAGGCCTGGGAGTATGGCGTCAATGGATAATGGAAATCGGCTGTGCCGATTCGGTTTGTCCGGGTGGCTACGATCAAAGGCTGGCTGAAGACCGAATTTGGGGAAATCAACATGACGGTAGGAACGCAATGGCAGGCGCCAGGTCTAAACCGGAGGCGGGTCGGCGATTACATTGTAACCGCTATCGTAGATGGCGTGGTGGATGTTCCATTCGACCTGTTGGCAGGTATTAGCCCGGGTGACGCCGAGAGCATGACCGTCTCTTCAGGACGTCCGCGGTGACCGTAAGCGCCTATCTCGTCGAAGGACATGGCAAGACAATTCTGTTTGACGGCGGCGGAGGTGGAATAAATGGGTGGCGAGGGCGACTTCATACTGCGCTCGCCGCTGCCAACGTAGATCCTCGCCAAATCAATCAGATCTCCCTCACGCACGCGCATCCAGATCACATTGGTGGTCTCGTTAGCGCAACACCGTCGGCGCCTCTATTCCCGAACGCTGAGCTTGTTTTGCACGAAAAGGAGTTCAAGTTCTGGAGCGACGATGGAAATCTCAGCCGTGCTCCGGACGCGGTGCAGCCTTTCTTCACGCTGCCCGAAGCGTGTTCTCTGCCTACGCAACGCGTCGGCAGCCGATCGCCAGCGGCGACGTCGCGCCGGGAATCTCCATCGTTCACCTCCCCTGCCGGCAGCACGTCAAGTACCAGCGTGGTCAGGCTCGTTGAGGCAGCTTTGGGTCTAAACGCTGCTGTTCGAGAACGACGGCGCCGTCTGCCCGCCAAAGCGTTCCTTGAATCCCTCGTCGAACACATCCAAATGAATATTGCAGATCTTTCTCTCAGCCCGGCCGCCGTAGCCGCCCGCTTTCGAGCATCGCCCCGGTACCTTCACAAAGTGCTGGAGAACGGAGGCCAATCGTTTGGCCGCCTCGTCCTGGAAGGTCGGCTCGAACGATGCGCCCGCGACCTCGTCTAGAGGGCCGACTACTCAATCACAGATGTCGCTTTACGATGGGGTTTCAATGATCTTTCGCATTTCAGCCGCTCCTTTCGCCGACGCTTTGGAATGAGCCCAAGAGAATACAGGAATTTGCTCGGGTTCTTACAGAAGCCAGGATGGCACCCGGATACTTCCGTCTGCCATGGCCCGACTTGAACCCGCTCATGCGGCAGCTCCGATGAATCGTGAACGCCGAGTAGACTAGACGCCCGGTAGTGGCTGGCGCCATAGGTTTTCCCTTTGGGGGGCATTGGAGCAAGCTATTGGACACATCAAGAGCGAAAATCACAAATTACTTCCCGGGATCAAAATCCCAATGCGGATTGCTAATAGTGAGGGGAAGCAGCCCTTCCGCCAAAGGCATCTGAATCTAAAGGGGAGGGAAGCGTGTCTCGGAAAAGGATTCTTGTCAGCCGCCGTTCAACGCTAGCGCTGATGGGCGCCGGTGCCATGAGTGTTGCTGCGCCGTGGGTGGCGCGCGCCCAGGCCAAGACCATCAAGATCGGCATGCCGACGATTCTGTCGGGCCGGGTTGCGCAGCTCGGCACCTCGTCGCGCAATGCCGTGATGCTCGAGGTCGTGAAGATCAACGCCATCGGCGGCCTCGCCGGCCGTCAGATCGAGATGGTGATCCGTGACTCCAAGGGGCAGCCGCAGGAGGCTGCACGCGTCTCCCGCGAACTCGTCAACACCGATGGCTGCGAGATCCTGATCGATGCGGAAGCTTCTTCCGGTGCCTTTGCGGTGCACGAGGTCGCGCGCGATCTCGGCGTGCTCTGCATCCACACCAATTCTGAGACCTCGGCGCTGAGTGCCGATCCGAAGCAGCATATTCCGAACGCCTTCCGCACCGCGCGGCAGGGTGTGCATGACTCAATAGTCGGCGGTAGCTATGCCGCAGCAATCGCCAAGGCGAAGGGCCTGAAGAAATGGGCGACTTGCTCGCCGGACTACGCCTATGGTCGCGACACTACGGCCGAATTCACTTCGTACCTGAAGCGCTTTGCGCCCGACATCGAGATCATCAGCGAGTCCTGGCCAAAACTCGCCCAGCCCGACTATACCGAGGTGGTGACGAAGATCTTGCAGGCGAAGCCGCAGGCGCTCTATTCCTGCCTGTGGGGTGGCGATCTCACCTCCTATATTGACCAAGCCAATATCTACGCGCTGTTCGGCCAGATGGAAGTGTTTGCGGTCAACATGGCCGACTACACTGCGCTCACCGTGGTGAAAAACCTGCCGAAGGGCATCCATTCGGGCAATCGCTATATCAAGACATTCCCGGCGACGGCTGAAAATGCCGCATGGGGCGATGCCTACAGAGCGAAGTACAACGAGTACCCAACCAACTGGTCATGGGAAAACGCGACCGCAATGATGTTGATCGCCGAAGCCGCCAAGAAGGCCAACTCGGCCGACGGCAAGAAGCTTGCGGAGACCATGCGCGGGTTGACCATCAAGTGCCCGTTCGGCGCCGACGGCACTGTGACCATGCGCGGTGAGGACCAGACCCTGATCGGTTACGCGATCGGGTGGGGTACCACAATACCGCAGGAGCCCTATGTACCTGAGGTCAAGGTTGGCGACTGGAAGATCATCCTCGAGCTCGAAGCCGAGTGGAAGAAGAGCAAGGGCTACGCCTGACATTTGAACAGCGGAAGCGCACGTTGTCTCCGCTCTCCCCCAACTCGCTTTATGCGCACCGGTCGTTTCGGCGCGCGGCAACGGAGTTGTACCAGTGGATCTTGATACGCTTGCAGGGTGTCTCTCTAGTTCCGCCTGCCTGGTGACGCAAACCACCAGCGGGCTCATCATCGGTATGCTGCTCTTCTTGGTCGCGGTCGGGCTGACCCTGATATTCGGCGTGCTCAAGGTCGTAAATTTCAGCCACGGCGCCTTCTACATGTTCGGCGCCTATTTTGCGATGACGGCCTATCAGCTCACTGGCAGCTTCGCGCTCGCGATACTGGCCGGCGCGGCCGGTACCGCGATCCTTGGCCTGATCTTCGAGCGCGTCTTCATGAGCCGCGTCTACGGCGCAGACGTCCTAATGCAGCTCCTCGTCTGCTACGCCTTCGTGCTGATCTTCGACGATGTCGTGCGCATCATCTGGGGGCCGGAATTCAAGGCGATGGGGATGCCGTCCGCCTTCCAGGTGATGCCGTTGTTCATCGCCGGGGGAGTGGTCCCGCCCTACTACCTGCTGCTGATAGGTGTTGCGCTCGTGGCCGCCGTCGTGCTCGGGATCGGGCTGTCGCGCAGCCTGATCGGCAAGGTGATCCGTGCAGCCGCGCAAAATCCCGGCATGGTGTCCGCGCTCGGCATCAACACGGGCCTGATCTATGGCGGTGTGTTCGCGCTTGGCGGCATGCTGGCCGGGCTGGCCGGTGCGCTTGCGGCGCCCGTGCGCTCGCTGACGCCTGGGATGGGATTTTCCGTGCTGATCGAATCCTTCATCGTTACCGTGATCGGCGGCATGGGCTCCATTCTGGGTGCGCTGATCGGCGCGCTGCTGCTCGGCCTTATCAGGTCCTTCGGCTCGCTCGGTTTCCCCTTGTTCACGGAAGGCCTGATGTATCTGTTTATGGTCATTGTGCTGGTCTCGCGGCCCTCTGGTCTGTTTGGCAAGGAGGTCGCATGACCGAGCTTGAGGCTGGACGGACAGAGACGCTGGCGTCGGGGCGCCAAGCCACGACGGTAAGCGGGCGCTATCGCGATATCCTGATTGCGCTCATCGCCTTCGCCGTGTTGACAAGCCTGCCCCTGTTTACCGAGAGCAAGGCGCTGCTCGATTTCGTCATCCGTTGTTCGGCCTATGGCTTGTTCGCGACTTCGCTCAATTTGCTGGTCGGCTACACCGGCCTGACCTCGTTCGGCCATGGCATGTTCTTCGGTCTTGGCGCCTATGGGTTTGGCCTAATTATGCAGCGGCTGAGCGTGCCGATCCCGGTGGCCTTTGTGGCATCCCTCGCGATAACTGCGATCGTTGCCACGATCATCGGTGCGATCTGCGTGCGACTGAGGGAGATCTATTTCGCGTTCGTCACGCTCGCCTTCCAGATGCTGATCCATTCGACCATTTTGTCGTGGCCATCCTTCACCGGCGGCGACCAGGGCCTGCGTGGCGGCATTCCGCGCCCCATCTTCCTGGGCATCGATCTCTCCAATCAGATTCATCTCTATGTCGCAAGCTGCGCCCTTTTGATCCTTTGCCTGCTCGCGATGCGCCAGATCGCACAATCACCGTTCGGCTACACCTTGCGCATGATCCGCGACAATGCCGCGCGTGCAAGCTTCCTCGGTATCGACGTCTGGCGCGCCAAGCTAACCGTGTTCGTGCTGGCGGCGCTGTTCGCGTCCATGGGCGGCATGGTGATGTCGCTGTTCGTCTCGGGCGCCTATCCGGAATTCGCCTATTGGACGATCTCGGGCGAAGGCATCTTCATCAACATGCTCGGCGGCGTCTCGACGTTCCTGGGGCCGATGGTCGGCACGGTGCTTCTGCTGCTGCTCAATGACACCGTGACGCGATTCACCGAGTATCACGGCATCGTGCTCGGCGCCGTAATCCTGTTCTTCGCGCTGGGCTTGCGCAAGGGCCTGCTCGATTTCGTCGCCGAATGGTTCGCGCACAGGCGCGAGACAGGCGAGGGGCGCTAGCCATGCTCGAGATCCGCAACCTCGCAAAGTCCTTCGGTGGCGTGAAGGCAACCAACGACGTCTCGCTCGACTTCCCTGGCGGCTCGCTCACCGCGGTGATCGGGCCGAACGGCGCCGGAAAGAGCACTTTCTTCAACCTGATCACGGGTGCGCTGAAGCCGGATTCCGGTCAGGTGCTGCTCGATGGAGTTGATCTTGCCGGCCGCTCGCCGCCGGAGATCGTTCGCCACGGCATCGGTCGCGCCTTCCAGGTCGCGAGCATTTTTAAATCGCTCACGGTGCAGGAAACCATGCTCGCCGCCGTCAGTGCTGACCAGCACTCATCCGCGGTGCTGCACAAGCGCTTTCCGCTGCCGGAGACGCGCGACCGCGCCGAGCATGTGATGGAACTCCTGGGCCTCGCCGGAAAGCGCAACCGCACCGCGGCGACGCTGTCGCATGGCGACCAGAAGCTGCTCGATATCGCGCTGGCGCTGGTGCTCGAGCCAAAGGTGCTATTGCTGGACGAGCCGACCGCCGGCATGGGCCCGGAGGAACGCTGGCGCATGATCGACAAGGTGCGCGAGCTCTGGGAGACGCAGAAGATCACAGTCGTGTTCATCGAACACGACATGGATATCGTGTTCAAGATAGCCCCCAAGATCGTTGTGCTCTGCTACGGCCGCATCCTGGCGACCGGCACGCCCGACGAGATCCGCAACAACAGCGCGGTGATTGACGCCTATCTCGGCACCGAACATGCGGGAGCCGCCGCATGAGCGCCGTCGTCATCAAAGTCGCCGATCTCGACGTCTATTACGGCACCAGTCAGATCCTGTTCGGCGTCGGCCTCTCGGTGCGGCAGGGCGAGACCATGGCGCTGCTCGGGCGCAACGGTGCGGGCAAATCGACGACCATGAAGGCGATCATGGGGCTGGCGCCGCCGCGGCGGGGCAAGGTCAGCCTGCATGGCACTGTGATCTCCGGCCTCAAGCCGCACCATATCGCGCGTGCGGGTCTCGGCTTCGTGCCGGAGGATCGCCAGATCTTTCCAGAGCACACGGTCGAGGACAATCTCGTCATCGGCAGGAAGCGCGGGCCGGAAGGTCAGGATGAATGGTCGATCAAGCGCATCTATGAGGTTTTCCCGCTGCTCGAGCCGCTGCGCTACCGCATCGCCGGACGCCTCTCGGGCGGCGAGCAGCAGATGCTGGCGATCGCGCGCACCTTGATGGGCAACCCGGCGCTGCTGCTGCTGGATGAGCCGAGCGAGGGGCTGGCGCCGATCATCGTGCAAAGGATCGGCGAGTTGATTCGGCAGCTTCGTAAGCTCGGATCGACCGTGCTGATCGCCGAGCAGAACATGCATTTCTGCTTGGGGCTGGCGAGCCACGCCACCATCATTGACAAGGGCCAGATCGTCTACGCCGCCGGAATCGATGAACTGAAGGCCGACGACGCGATCCGCCGTCGTTACCTGGCGCTATAGGCATTCTCCTGCGATCTCGGAAAGTTGTGATGATCATTGAACGCAGCGCCACGGCTACGATCGTCCCGACTTGACGAGCTTACCCGGGACTGGCGCTTTCGTCGGGCTGGCCTTTAAGGAGTTATCATCGTCGTCAAAAAGCCGGTTTGCGCAACAAAAACCTGCTGGTCACTGAAGGGAGATTGAAAGGGTTCTGCGGCACGAAGCGGCGTCCCTTTCGCACCTCATTGTAGAAATCTCGCCAGTGCGGCAGCAAAGCGCGGGATGAATGCGTCTGGATTCTCTGTCATTGGAAAATGGCCAAGTCCGCTCATCTGTTCGAAGCTGCTTCCGGGTATAAGGCGTGAAAGCCGCTCGCCGTCCGCCGGCGTCGCAGAATAATCGTATTCGCCGGTCATCAGATGCACTGGTACCCTGGAGGTCTCGATCCGGGGTCCAACCGCAAATCCGTCGAACTCCTCGGAATAGAAGGTCAGGTCGCCCGAATAGATTCCCGGCGCGGCCTGCGCATAAATCCATTCCGCGCGAGCCCGTTCCTCACTTGGACCACTTGGGCACATTAGTCCGGCGACGTAGGCGCTGTTGTGAGACCCGTTCGCGACGCGTACGTCCACGAGATAAGGATTGCTGCGGCCGGGAGATTTAAGAGGCGGTTCAAGCGCAATGACCCCTCTTAATAACTCAGGGCGCTCCGCTGCAAGCGCCAGCGAAATCGCGGCGCCCATCGAGCATCCGGTGAGGAGCACAGGTTCGCCGATTATCGAGGAGATAAATGCGTCGACGACGGCGACGTAGCCGGCCTGAGTTAGGTTGTGGACCGATCTCATCGCTTCGAAGCTGGGAAATGAGCGGCCGTGGCCGGGCATATCGAAGGCAATCATGCGAAAGTGCTTCGCCAGCGCGGTATCCGCGAGCAATCGCGTATACTGCCTAGAGTCCGCGCCCGCTGTGTGAAGTAGCACCACGGGAGGGCCGCTTCCGGCCTCCTCAAAATAGATGTCGGTTGACACACCATCGGCAACGACAGGTGCATAGCGGCCGCAGATCTGTCGAACATCCCGATGTCGCGATACCTCTTCGTAGGCTAGGGGCTCGCGAAGTCCCTCGAAGATGCGTTCGAGGGCTGCACGTGACTGCGCAATGATGAGGGGGGCGCCCGACACGTCGACAGCGTCGTTCTTGATCTGGAGAGCGGTAAAGCAGTTGTAGCGCGGAGGCGGGAGGGAAGCCAGGATACGTCCCCATTCGGCATTCGACGTTCGGACCGTGATGTCGGCACCTCCGGTCGAGGTCACAAGGCGACAACTATCACTTGAAATGAGCAGGTCGATTCTCTCTTCGTCGCTCACGAAGCGGACCTTCACGTCCAGTCCGCGGGCGCTAACACCCAGTTCCGCTCGTGCGATGGCCTGACCAAAAGCGGCCGTCAAATCGACGGACATTACTTCTCCACGTATTGGTAATCAGCCGCCGGCGGCTTAACGGTATCGAGGACTTTCAGAGCCACCTTGGCGGCCTCTTCGATGTGGCGGCGACAGAGGAGTTCTGCCTTATCCGCATCTCCAGCGCTGACGGCTTCGGCAATCGCGCGGATCTCAGCGACGCTGTGCTTGAGGCGTCCGGCCTGCGTCATCGACGTGAACCGAAGTAGGCTGATCCGGTTGTGCAGCATCGTCAGCGTCTGTTCGACAAACATGTTGCCGCAGCCGCGCAGCAGCACGGCATAGAATTCGCTCTTGGTCCGGATCAATTCGTCCTGTTTGCCGGCTTTCGCGGATTTTGCAAACGCCGTGACCGCTTCCGCCATGGCCCGAAGGTCTTCAGCGCGCCTTCGCATGGCGAAGGCGCGACCGGCAAAACCTTCCAGTACGGCACGCAGATCATAAAGCTGAGCAGCTTCCTCTCGCGAAATCGTGGAAACGACGGGTCCACGATGAGGGACAGACGTGATGAGGCCCTCCGCCTCGAGCTGGCGTAGTGCTTCGCGGATCGAGGTCCGGCCGACACCGGTCAATTCGCATAGTTCACGCTCAACAAGCCTCTGGCCTGGCTTGAACCGTCCGCTTGCGATGGCTGCGCGTAACCGCTCCTCAACCTGAAGCCGCAAAGTCGCGGCACGGCGTTCGACCTGCAATTCAAGGGTATCCATCTCGACAAACTGGCGTTCATCAGACAATCTGTCAAGTCTCAGATTGTCTGATTGACAGTTAGTATGCCGATGCGCTTTAAGCTGCGCCCGCAAACCCTCAGGAGAGTTGAAATGAGCGAGACCCCGATGTTCGAACAAGGCCTCGATGTGCGTCGCGAGGTGCTTGGTGCCGCCTATGTCGACGGTAGCTTGGCCAAGGCCGACGATTTCATGATGGCGTTTCAGCGCATTACCACTGAGTGGTGTTGGGGATATACCTGGACCAGACCCGGCCTCGATCGACGCACTCGCAGCATGCTCAATCTCGCGATGCTCGCCGCAATGAGCAAGCCGGCTGAGCTCAAGCTTCACGTTAGGGGTGCGCTCCAGAACGGCGTGACGATCGACGAAATCAGGGAAATCCTGCTCCACGCCACGGTCTATTCGGGGATTCCGGCCGGCCTCGAGGCTTTCAAGGCGGCGCACGAGGTGCTGCTCGCCGAGGGCGCCTTGGCCCCAAAGGCAGCCAAATGAGCGAACTCCCTAAGGTCCTGTTCATCGGGATCGGAAACATGGGGTGGCCGATGGCCGCCCGTCTGATCGGCGCCCGATGTTCCATCGAGGTCGCCGACGTCCAGTCGAGTCGTGTGGCCGAGTTCGTCAAGCAGGTCGGTGGCAATGTCGCCGGCGACCTCACGTCGGCCGCCGCACGATGTGACGTAATCATCACGATGCTTCCAACGAGCAGGCACGTTGCCGACGCCGTCGCTGCGATGCGGGGCGGGCTCAAGCGCAAGCAGATCCTTGTCGACATGAGTTCCGGTGCACCGTCGGCGACCCGTGCCATAGCCGATGATCTCGCCGAAGTCGGTGTCGTCGTCGTCGATGCGCCGGTCAGCGGCGGCGTGTCGCGTGCAATTAACGGCGAGCTTGCGATCATGACCGGAGGTGACGCCGCAGCACTCGATCGCATTGAGCCCTTATTGAAGGCGATAGGGACTGTCATTCATCGCATCGGCTCCCTCGGCTCGGGGCAGGCGATGAAGGCGTTGAACAATCTCGTCTCCGCGGGCGGCTTCCTAATCGGAATCGAGGCGCTAATCATAGGTCAGCAGTTCGGCATCGATCCAGCGCTAATGACCGACGTGCTCAACGCTTCGACGGGCATGAACAACTCGACCCAAAAGAAGTTCAAGCAGTTCGTACTGTCGCGCAATTTCGATAGCGGATTTGGTCTCGATCTGATGGTGAAGGATCTCTCGATCGCACTCGATGTAGCGCGCGATGCCGGCGTGTCCGTACCGTTCTCGGCCATGTGTCGGGAGCTCGGCGCAAGTGCCCAGGCGCTGCTGGGAAAGGGACAGGATCATACGGCCTTTGCAAAGCTGAGCGAGGCGCTCTCCGGCGCGACGCTGAGCGACAAGTCGAGCTCAGCGGCTTGACGCCGCAAACCGATGAGGGGCGCCGCGCCGATTGACCGTTTAGACGATCTATGGGCTTCAACCAGGGAGATGCATTCATGCGGGTCCGCGCCGCCGTCCTTCAAACTGCGCCGCATAGGGCGCCCTTCGCCGTATCGAAGCCGCTGAAGATCGGCGTCATCGATCTCGATCCGCCGGGTCCTGACGAGGTATTGGTCAAGATCACTGCAGCGGGCCTATGTCATTCTGATCTTTCTCTAATTAACGGAGACAGGCCGCGGCCGACACCGATGCTCATCGGTCACGAGGCCTCGGCCGTCATCGAAGAGATCGGTGCAAACGTGCATGATCTCCGCCCCGGCGATAAGGTGGTGATGAGTTTCTTGCCCACCTGCGGTCATTGCGAGCCCTGTGCCGAAGGGCGGGCGCAGCTCTGCGAGCCCGGCCATTCCGCAAACAGCAATGGGACCCTGCTGTCCGGCGCCC
The DNA here is from genome assembly GCF_023006515.1 of Bradyrhizobium sp. PRIMUS42. Taxonomy (NCBI): domain Bacteria; kingdom Pseudomonadati; phylum Pseudomonadota; class Alphaproteobacteria; order Hyphomicrobiales; family Nitrobacteraceae; genus Bradyrhizobium; species Bradyrhizobium sp. PRIMUS42. The sequence goes on along the minus strand of NZ_JALBGZ010000001.1, from coordinate 73,953 downwards.
GTCGGATCCACTGCGAGGGTGTGACGGTCAACCATCATAGCGGCGTCTCGGCCTTTGCCGAATATGCCGTCGTCTCGCGTCGATCCATCGTGAAGATCGACGGCGAAATCGCACCGGTCGAAGCAGCCTTGTTTGGCTGCGCCGTCATGACCGGAGTGGGTACCGTGATGAATACTTGCCGGGTCAGGCCCGGAGACCGCGTAGCGGTAATCGGGCTTGGCGGTGTAGGGCTAGCCGCCGTCCTGGGAGCGGTTGCAAGCGGAGCTTCACGTGTGATCGCTGTGGATATTTCGGACGAGAAGCTGCGCATTGCTCGTGAACTGGGCGCGACTGACCTGTTTTCGGCCGCCTCAGACAATGTCGTTGGAGATATCCGAGAATCCACCAAGGGCGGGGTGGATCACGCGATCGAAATGGCCGGCTCCGTCAAAGCGTTCGATCTCGCGTACAGAATTACGCGGCGAGGCGGAAAAACCGCGACCGCAGGACTGGCCAATCCGAACAGTCAAATCCAACTGCCTCCGGTGAATCTCGTTGCGGAGGAGCGGACGATCCATGGCAGCTACATGGGAAGTTGCGTTCCATCTCGCGATATCCCGCGGTTCATTGAGCTTTATAAGAGAGGCGCATTGCCGGTGAACAAGCTTCTCTCGGGCACAGGATCTCTCGACGGAATAAATGAAGCATTCGACCTGCTCAATGAAGGAAAGGTGGTTAGACACGTGATCGACTTTGCTTAAGAGGGCGATCACTCGCAGGTGGCAGGTCTGGGCGCGTTCGCCGGCCGTGCCACAAATGGCCAGTGCCACTGATCCTGTCGCCTTCTCGGCCCGACCATTGGGGGAAAGATCGTATGCCGTTTGAAAACAAGGTCCTCATCGTCACCGGCTCCGCAAGCGGAATTGGCCTGGCTACCTCGCGGTGTTCGCGGCGAAGAACGCTCACGTGGTGATCGCCGACAGCAATGGTGAGGCAGGAGAAAAGGCCGTGTGCGCGATCGGTGCAAAGGCGATCGCGATCAAAACTGATGTTAGCAGATCCGAGGAGGTACGTAGTCTCGTAAGGATCGGTTGTTGCGCGGTTCGGGCGGATCGACGTTCTCGTTAACAATGCTGGATTTGGATTCGTGGGTAACGTCGAAACCATCCTCGAGGAGGATTGGGACCGTCAAAGATCACGCGCGCGGACTAACGCTAACGGAAAAGCGGGCAGAGTCTCTATGCGAGAGATATTGAGATCATTCGTGCATTCGAAGCCGCGATAGATGAGGTGCGCGCCAATCCGTTTAAATCGAACGGTGGGGTCACCTTTCGCCTTTCCAAGCTCTATCAGCAACGTCCTTATGGTGCCACTGGCCGAAACCGTGCGACAGGGGTACCCTGATGTTGTGCTCAGGGCGATGGATGCAATGAGCGTCACGTGCAGCAATGGCTGACGGAAGCAACTATCGATTTTGGAATGCTATACCACGTCAATGCCGTTCGTCACCCTTCAAGTTACACCGTTGTTTGTAGAAGATCTCTACCTGGTCGCCTCAGCGGATATTTGGAAGGGGTCTCACGGAGGCTCCACGCAGCAAGCGATCGACCTCGCAGATTGCGCAAAATTGGATCTCATTTGATTGGGGTGACGATGGACATCAAGCAGCTCAAATACTTCATCAGCATTGCCGATCTTGGGAGCATGACGAGAGCATCGGAGACGCTGAATATCGCCCAGCCCGCGCTCACGCAGCAGATTGCGAAGTTGGAGAGCGATCTTAGAACGCGCGTGTTTGACCGCAGCACATCAGGCGTCAAGCTTACCCCGGCAGGTGAGGTTCTCTACCGCTATGCAAAATCGATCCTGAAGCAGGTTCATGATGCACGCTTGGCGGTCTCTGACGAGGACATGCATCCCACCGGGAAAGTCATGATCGGAATTCCCGGAAGCACCGGTAAGCTACTGTCTGTGCCCTTGCTTCAGAAGCTGAAGAAGCAAGGTCGGATCCTACTCGAGATCGTGGAGCGTCCCAGTGCGGAACTCCAGGCTCTTGTCGCCAGCGGAAAACTCGATGTCGCCGTGGTGGTCGACGCTGCCCCGGGCCGTGGGATCGCACTGTCTCCGATCCTGCTCGAGGAGCTCCTGGTGATTGCTCGAAGGGATTCGATCGGCCAGCGACATTCGCTAACCCTGAAGGAGCTGGCAGAAAATCCACTGGTGTTGCCGAGTTGGCCAAGCACGATCCGTCAGCGGATCGACATGGCTCTCATGGATGCGCAACTGACCTACGAACTCGTTGGGGAAGTCAGCGCCACGGATATGCTGGTCAGGGTCGTTAGGGCGGGGATTGGCTGGACCTTGCTTCCCTGGTCAGCGGTTTCCGACGATATCAACCGCGGCCATGTGATTGCTCTTCCGATCCAAAACCTGACGCTGCGGCGGGAGCTTGCAATCTGCGTCTCCGACACCCTGCCACTCAGCAACGCGGCCCAACTGGTCAGAGAGAACATCATAGAAATCGTGAAGGATCTCATATCGTCCAAGCAATGGATGCGCGTCGAGCCCGTAGGTTGATGCTAGTTGTCGCGGCGCCAGCTGGAGGGCGCACCAGCCCTCGCACGCGCGCAAGACCGGATAATGCGCGATATGATTTTCTTAGAGACCTATTGTTTCTTCATATTTTGTTTCAATGACTGCCGGCGCTACGGTCCGCAGCTAGTGACGCAGAAGAAACTTTGAAAAGCGTCCGAGACAATCACGGTGTGGCGGTTCGAGCTAACCACTCAAATCCGGCAGACCTGGGGAAACGCAAATCATCGCAATCACATCTCGCTCGCTCGACAGGGCTAGATAAGACGTAACGAGGCTTACGTCAGATGGCGCTTAGTATCAGGGAGGATATCGTGCACAAGATCTTTAGCTCACGCATGTCGCGGCTGCTCGGAACGGCGGCGGTCGCATTGCTGGCATCGCAACTTCTGACCAGTCCTGCTCGCGCCGAGAGCGGGAAGGAATGGACAACGTATGGCGGCGACTGGGCGAACACGCGGTACAGCACGCTCGATTCGATCAACACAAAGAACGTCAAAGACCTCAAAGTCGCTTGGGCATTCCCCCTGGGCGTGCTCGAAGGACAGGAGACAACCCCGCTGATCATCGACGGCACGATGTATGTGACGTCTCCGCGCGGCCCGAAATACGTCTTCGCGCTGGATGCGAAGACCGGGGCTGTCAAGTGGCGCTACGCGCCTGAGATGCCGGCGGACATTGCATCTGCCGTATGCTGCGGCTTGGTGAATCGTGGTGTCTCTTACGCAAACGGGAAGGTTTTCGTTGGTAGGCTCGACGGCATCCTCGTTGCGCTCGATGCAAGCAACGGCAAGGAACTCTGGAAAGCGAAGGTTGCAGACTACAAGGCTGGGGACGACATCACGTCGCCGCCAACGCTTGCGAAGAACCTCGTCGTCATCGGCTACGCCGGTGGCGAGTATGCGACGCGCGGCGCTATTACGGCATTCGATCAGGAGACCGGCAAGGAGGTGTGGCGGACTCACACGATCCCCGGACCCGGCGAGCCCGGGAGTGACTCATGGCCATCGTCCGACATCGCGATGCGCGGGGGTGCCGCCGCCTGGCTCGTCGGCTCATACGATGCCAAGCTGAACCTCATCTATTACGGGACCAGCAATCCAGCGCCCTGGGCGGCGCACGCGCGTGGCACCGACAGCAGCGAATACGGCAGGTACACGAACCTCCACTCGTCGTCGACGTTAGCTCTCGATGCGGACAGCGGAAAAATCGTTTGGTCCTTCCAGCATACACCCTACGATGCATGGGATTATGACGGGGTCAACGAGAAGGTGCTGACGGATCTCACGATCAGCGGAAAAACCGTCGAGGCACTGATGACGGCCGACCGCAACGGCTTCTTCTACGTGCTCGATCGCAAAAACGGAAAGCTCATCTCTGCCGCACCATTCGTGCACGTCAACTGGGCGAAGGGCATCGATGCGGACGGCCGGCCGGTGGAGAATCCCGACAAGCGGCCGAAGAAGGACATCTGGGCGCGTGACGTCTGCCCCAGCTTTTATGGTGGTAAGAACTTCCCGCCAGTCTCCTACAGCTCGGATACGCATCTGGTCTACATCCCAACCTTCAATGTTTGCATGGATGAGGTCGGGCGCGATGCGGGAGAACCCAAGAAGGGCATCTTCTTCCTCGGGACCGAGTTCGACGCCGGCAAATATGGTCCGGGCGGACATGGCGGCGAGTTCGTGGCCTGGGATCCAATCGCGAAGAAGAAGATCTGGGGCGTGACAGAGCCGAAACCGTTCTTGGGCGGCGCCCTATCCACCGCCGGCGGACTCGTCTTCTATGGAAACATGGATGGAGACTTCAAGGCCCTAAATGCAAAGACGGGCGAGATGCTCTGGCGGTTTCCGACCGGCTCGGGGATCAACCAAGGAGCGGTAACCTATGAGGTCGGCGGCAAGCAGTACATCGCCGTCGCATCGGGACGTCTCGTCGGTCCGCCGAGTTTCATGGGTGAGCAGGGCAAGAAGCTGCTTTCCTCCACGACCGAGGGCTCAACGCTCTTCGTGTTCGAACTGCCAAACTAGGCGCGCTTGGATCGATGGGACCGACCCCGGTCCCATCGGCAGGCCTTGCGAAGGACATGGCGATGGCCAGGATCCCATATTCGACAATCGCCGCGGCGCTGGTGGCGTTTGCGTCTGCAACTTGTCCGGCGTCGTCGGCGGACGCCCCGCTCACAGCGAGTGTGTCATCTGCTTCGACTCGCGTGGACGATCAGGCGCAAGCGCAAGAAGGCCGCTCCCTCTTCAATCAGACATGCGCGCATTGCCACGGCCCGGACGCAGCGGCTGGGCAGCCCGAGCGCAATCTCAGGCATCTCCGGGCCCGCTACGGCTCGGACATGGATGACGTGTTCAGGTCGACCGTCATCAACGGGCGGCTCGACAAGGGAATGCCCGTTTGGGCGGAGGTGCTCGACGCCAAGACGATCGACGCCATCTACGGCTTTCTAAAGACGGTTCAGGAAGATGCAGAGTAACGCAGCCATCACGCGCGTATCGGTGAGTGTCAGTTACACAGAACGATTGCGCGGTGTCGCATGACGGAAGGGACTTCTGCCATGGCATCGGCGTGCCGCAAGAAGGATGCCGACCCAATCAGGACCGGCGCAGAGTACGTCGAGAGCCTGCGTGGTCGTAGTCTGAAGGTCTATCTGATGGGAGAACTGGTATCTGAGCCGGTCGATCATCCGATGATCCGTCCCTCGATAAATGCCCTCGCGGAAACATACGATCTAGCCGTGCGTGAACCGGAGCTTGCGACGGCGCACTCGCCCTACGTTCAGGAGCGCACGAACAGATTTTTGCACATCGCGAGGGGCCCGGAAGACCTTGTGATGCAGAACAAGATGCAGCGACGTCTCGGACAGCTTACAGGAACCTGCTTCCAACGTTGTGTCGGAATGGACGCACTCAACTCATTGCATTCTGTTACCGCAGATATCGATGAGAAGCACGGCACCGGCTATCATGCGCGCCTGCTCGATTTCCTTGCGGAGATACAGCGCCGCAATCTGGTCGTGGGTGGTGCAATGACGGACGTCAAAGGCGATCGCAGCAAAATGCCAAGCGAGCAGGCGGACCCCGATCTCTTTGTTCATGTCAGCCGACGCACGAAGGAAGGAATCTACATCCGTGGCGCGAAGGCTCACCAGACTGGCTGTCTGAATTCGCACTGGATTGTCGTGATGCCCACCATGCGACTGGGGCCGGCTGACGAAGACTATGCGGTCGTCGGAGCCGTTCCGGTCGACGCCGAAGGCATAACCTACATCTATGGACGGCAGTCTTGCGACAGCCGCAGCATGGAAGAGGGGAATATCGATGCCGGCAATGCCCGCTTCGCCGGCCAGGAAGCGATGATCATTTTCGACGATGTGTTCATTCCTCTGAAGCACGTCTTCATGGACGGAGAGTTCGAATTCGCCTCCAGCCTGGTCGAGCGATTCACTTGTTATCACCGCCGAAGCTATGTCTGCAAAACAGGCGTTGGCGACGTTCTGATCGGAGCGGCGGCCACGATTGCCGACTACAACGGCGTGGAACGTGCGTCGCACGTGCGCGACAAGCTGGTCGAGATGACGTTCCTGAACGAAACGATCTACGCCGCGGGAGTATCCGCGAGCTATCAAGGCACGGCGATGAAATCGGGCGTCTATCAACCCGACGAGATGTTGGCGAACGTCTGCAAGCATCATGTGACTAGGCTGCCCTTCGAAATCGGTCGGCTGGCCCAGGATCTGGCGGGCGGTCTGATGGTCACGCTGCCCTCGGAACGGGAACTGCGGCATCCGGAAATCGGCGCCCTGATCGACAAGTACCTCAAGGGGCGCCCGGACGTGCCGACCGAGGCGAGAATACGAATTCTGCGACTGATCGAGAACATGACGATGGGACGGAATGCGGTCGGATACCTGACTGAATCTATGCATGGCGCAGGCTCGCCGCAGGCGCAACGGATTCAGATCGCGCGTGGGATGGAGTTGGAATTCAAGAAGGATCTTGCCAAGGAATTGGCCGGAATATCGTCGGAATCGCGCGACGAGGTGGTCGAAGCGATGACCAGCTACATGCAACGAGTGTTCCAGCCGGTGCGCGTGGCTTGAGCGATAGTGGAAGTTGTTAGGTCTGTTCAAAGGCCGAGTCGTCGAAGTTCGATCTCAACCAGGAGGATAGCAAATGAAGTGGACGCCGCCAAAGATCGTTGAAGTGTCCGTGGGCATGGAGATCAACATGTATGCTAGCGCAAGAGGCTGTACGAAAGCCGCCATGCGCTAAGTCGAGAGCTCGCCACTCGACGCAACAATCTCCCGCACTCCTCCCCGGGAGTTGACGGTGTTAGTCATCGTCGAAACTTGGCCGGCGCTTCGGTGCCGGCCTTTTCACCTGCCGCGGGAGCGCTGACGGAAGCCGAAGAACATCGCTGCGAGGACGTCGCTCGATGATAGAGCAGCACTAGAGATACCAATATGGAGGGTATTTGCTCATGCCTATGTTAAACATCAACGGGCGGAGTATGTCCGTGGATGCGGCGAACGACACGCCGCTCCTCTGGGCCATCCGCGAGCAATTGCAGATGACCGGGACCAAGTTCGGCTGCGGCGCCGGGCTGTGCGGTGCCTGCACCGTGCACGTCAACGGCGAAGCCGTGCGCTCGTGCCAGACCATGGTCGGCGACGTCGCCGGCAAGAAGATCACCACCATCGAGGGCCTGTCCGCCAAGGGTGATCATCCCTTGCAGAAGGCATGGATCGCCGAGCAGGTGCCGCAATGCGGCTACTGCCAGTCCGGGCAGATCATGCAGGCGGCTTCGCTGCTGGCGAAGAACGCCAATCCGACCAAGGAAGAGGTCGTGGCGCATATGGACGGCAATCTCTGCCGTTGCATGACCTATTCGCGGATCCAGAAGGCAATCATGCGCGCCGCCACCGAGATGCGCACCGCATCCGCCGCCGGCAACGACCGGAGGCCCACATGAATCAGCACGTGAAGAACGTCACCCCCGAGATATCAGATCTCAGCCGCCGCTCCTTCCTGGTCGGCACCGCGGCCACCGGCCTCGTGCTCGGCTATGCCGGCGTGCCCGGTGTCAGTGAAGCGCTCGCTGCGGCGCCTACCAATTTCGAGCCGAGCGTCTGGTACGCGATCTCGCCCGATGGCCTGGTCACCGTGACCTGCGGCAAGGCCGACATGGGCCAGCACATCGCCTCCACCATGGCGCAGATCGTTTGCGAGGAGCTCGGCGCGAAGTGGAGCGACATGCGGGTCAACCTCGCCTCCAACGATCCGAAGTTCAACGACCCCGTACTGGGGGCGCAGATCACCGGCGGCAGCTGGTCGACCATGATGAACTTTGACGCGATGAGCCGGGCGGGTGCGGCCGGACGCATGGCGTTGACGGAAGGTGCTGCCGCCGCGATGGGCGTGCCGGCAGGCGAGCTCGCAGTGCGCGACTCCATGATCGTGCATGCGAAATCGAAGAAGCAGATGTCGTTCGCCGATGTCGTGAAGAGCGGCAAGGCGACCAAAACCTTCACGCCGGACGAGCTCAAGGCGATCAAGCTGAAGACGCCGGATCAGTATTCCATGATCGGCGTGTCGGTGCCGCAGCTCGACATCCCCTCCAAGACCAACGGCACGGCCAAGTACGGCATCGACGTGATGATTCCGGGCATGGCCTATGGCGCGGTGGTGACGCCGCCGGTGCGCTACGGCGCCACGGTGAAATCGGTTGACGACTCCGCTGCGAAGAAGGTGCCGGGCTTCATCAAGGCCGTCACCCTCGACGACAAGACCCAGACCACGACCGGCTGGGTGGTTGCGGTCGCCAACACCTACGCCAACGCCAAGAAGGCGGCAGCGGCGCTGAAGGTCAGCTATGACGGCGGTCCGAATGCGAAAGCGTCGAGCGAGTCGCTGCTCGCTGAGGCCAAGCGGCTTCAGAAGCTGGACGATTCCGGCCAGTTCTTCGTCAAGGACGGCGATCCCTCGGCTGCGTTCGGAACAGCGGCAAAAGTGCTGGAGGCGGAATACACCACCAGCATCAACATCCACGCGCCGATGGAGCCGATGAACGCCACCGCGGAGTTCAAGGGCGACATCCTGCACATCTATTCCGGCAATCAGTTCGCGACACGCTCCGGTGCGATTGCAGCCGGTGCCGCCGGGATCGATCCGAAGTTCGTGGTGATGCACCAGATGTGGCTCGGCGGCGGCTTTGGCCGCAGGCTCGATGCCGACATGATGGTGCCGGCGGTGCAGGCGGCCAAGGCCGTGGGCAAGGCGGTGAAGGTGATCTACACGCGCGAGAACGACATGACGATGGATTTCTCGCGTCCGCTCACCTTGCAGAAGGTGAAGGCCGGCGTGGATGGCGATGGCAAGCTCGTCGCGCTCAGCCACGACGTGGTCTCGGCCTGGCCGACGCAGCGCTGGGGAATTCCTGATTTCCTCACGCCGTCGGTCGACAAGAAGGGTCCGCTCGATTCCTTCACGGTGAACGGATCGGACTTCTTCTACACGGTGCCAAACCATCACGTGCGGGCGATCAAGAACGAGATGGCGCACAACGCCACCCCGTCGGGTCAGCTCCGTTCGGTGGCACCGGGTTGGACCTTCTGGGCGGTTGAAAGCATGATCGACGAGATCGCGGCGGCGGCCGGCAAGGATCCGGCGCAATACCGCATCTCGCTGCTCGACGGCGCCGGCAAGAACGAAGGCGGCGCGCAGCGGCTGCGCAACACGCTGCTCGCCGCGATGGGTCTCGCCGGCTACGGCACCAAGAAACTCCCGAAGGGAGAAGGCATGGGCGTGGCCTGCGTGTCGTCGCAGGAACGTGCGACCGCAAGCTGGACCGCTTGCGTCGCGCATGTCGCGGTGGCGCCGTCAGGCGAAGTGACCGTGAAGAAGCTCACGGTCGCGACCGATGTCGGCACGCAGGTGCATCCCGACAACATCCGCGCCCAGGTCGAGGGTGCGGCGCTGTGGGGCCTGTCGCTTGCGATGTACGAGAAGGCGACGCTGAAGGATGGTGGCATCGAGCAGACCAACTTCGACAGCTACACGCCGCTCCGCATGAGCCAGATGCCCGAAGTCGCGGTGGCCGTGATCGCCAATGGCGAAAAGGCAACCGGCGTCGGCGAGCCGGCGGTGACGGTGGTCGCTCCGGCCATCGGCAACGCCATCTTCAACGCCTCAGGCGCCCGCGTCCGGGCGCTGCCGATCACGGCGGAAGCGGTGAAGGCGAACATGAAGGCGTAGGTTCGGACGTGGAGTGAGCGGTCTCTTGCCGCTTCACTCCGCGGCTGTGGCATCAAAGAACAATCGGTCGGCGCACTGCTTATGGCGCCGACCACCTAGTGTTTTGTTCAATCGAACCGGATCGAGACGATGAGCCTCTTCAACAATCCATTCGAACCCGCGCACGACGCTGCCTTGGTGACTGGCGCGGGAAATGGCATCGGCCGCGCCATTGCGCAGGCCCTGGTCGGCGAGGGCGTACGAACGGTGTTCGCCGACGTGAGCGCTGACAGGGTGGCGGCCGCGATCGCGGTTGCGCCTCGTCCGGAGCTCGCGGTGCCGTGGATTGGCGATTTGGCGCGTCCCGACAGTTGGGAGGAGCTCCTCGCTTATGCACGAACCGCCGTGGGGCAGGTCACTCATTTCGTTCATAGCGCCTCACCGCCGCGACGCGAGACCGATCACGCCTTGGCGGTCGACGCCGAAACTTGGGACCAGATGCGCGCAGTCAATGTCGATGCCGGATTCCATCTTTCGCGCGAACTTGCGCGTCAGCTCATTGCGGCCCGCAAGCCCGGCTCCTTTCTCCTGCTCACCTCCCTTCACGCTGGCACACCACGCAATCTACCGCACTACAGCGCCTCTAAGGCCGCACTCGCGATGCTAGCCAAGGAGTTGGCGAAGACGCTGGGGCCCTTTGGTATCCGGATCAACGCGCTCGTACCCGGAGCGATCGCCGCGGGCGGGTTTGTCGCCGATTTATCGCTAACTCGGCACATCCCTCTCGGGCGCCTCGGCCGAGCCGAAGACCTTGCACCGATGGCGTTGGCGGTTCTCTCGAACCGGATCTCCGCCTATGTCACGGGTGCTGCGTTCGTCGTCGACGGTGGCCTGTCGCTCACGAACTGGTTCGAAGCACCTACGCTGGACGAATTGTGACAAGCCGCGCCTGTCCTTAAGTCTCTGCGGCTTGAAGCAGGCGCGAGACGATCGCAAAAGGCGCCACCACACCACTCCGGTGCTGCTGAACAACTAGGTGGGAGCGTACAGCGGCCTGCCGGACAAGTCAGCCTATTGCACCGGGATCATGATCAACAGAGCAAGATCATCGCCGAGGGCGACACAAATCCGGTAGAGAGAAGCGGGCGCGGGACCGTCGGCCTGGCTGCTGAGGTGCTCAGCCACGGCGTGCTCGTGTTTCGGGCGCGGCCGCCAATTGCGGGCGGCGAAGAAGAGCGGCGTGGGCACTGGAGCTTGCCGTCTCGATTCCTAAGGTTCAGGCGACGCCGTCCCGCTGCTCTTGGTGGCGTTTCGGCTGGAGTTGCTGCTGTCGGTGCGGGCCTTTCCGCCTGGTACGCCTATGGGCGAAGCGCTCTCGAAACATGAGCGATAGTTTTGATCGTCGCGAAGTAGCCGTGGACGGCGATTGCAAATCGCGCTTCGTAACTCGCAGGTCGCGGGGGCATAAGATAATTCTATTTATGGATCACTTCTTAATATTTCCAAACAATAGCGCGCAACAGTAGCGTTTTGATGGCTACCGAACGGCGCGGCTTGGATGAGGAGTCGTCTACCGCGCGAGTTAGTTGAACGAGTCGTTCGATTGTCGCCAGCCTCCCAGAAACAGACCGATGAGTGTGCCGGTGGCACGCACGACGGTCCAACAACGCAAGAAAGCAATCCCGGGTCCGCAGTCACCAATCGCGGACAGGCGCCAAGATTGCTCGAACCAGGAAACGCAAGAGGGATCATATACCATGAGTGTTTTGGCTTCGACTTCCATAGCCGAAAGCGCGCCGGTCGAGAGAGGTACACAGACTCGGGTACTGATCGCGTCGTCCCTAGGGACGATGTTCGAATGGTACGACTTCTTCCTCGCGGGCGCGCTGGCCGCAGAGATATCGAAGAGCTTCTTCTCGGGCGTCAATCCGCAAGCTGCGTTCATTTTCACTCTTTTGAGCTTCGCTACCGGCTTTGCTGTGCGTCCGTTCGGCGCACTGGTGTTTGGCCGGATTGGCGACCGGGTCGGCCGCAAGTATACCTTCTTGGTCACGATCGGGCTGATGGGAACAGGCACGTTCTTGATCGGCCTGCTGCCCGGCTATGCCAGCGTCGGCATCATTGCGCCGATCCTTTTCATTTCCATGCGAATGCTGCAGGGCCTCGCCCTTGGCGGAGAATATGGCGGTGCCGTGGTCTACGTGGCGGAACACGCGCCCAACGAGCGACGCGGCGAGAAAACGGCATGGATCCAGACGACTGCCGTTCTCGGACTGCTGCTGTCGCTCGCCGTAATTCTGCCGTGTCGCGCAATCCTAGGCGAAGAGCAGTTCACTGCGTGGGGGTGGCGCATTCCGTTCCTGCTGTCGATAGTCCTGCTCGCGATATCGCTGTGGGTGCGCACGCGCCTCAACGAGTCGCCCGAGTTCACTCGCATGAAGGAAGAGGGCCGAACCAGCAAGGCGCCGATCAGGGAAGCATTCGGTGAGTGGAGGTACCTGAAGCTGGTTCTGATCTCGCTTTTTGGCATGTCGATGGGGCAGACAGTGGTTTGGTACACCGGCCACTTCTATTCAATGTTCTTCCTGACCCAAATGCTCAAAGTCGATGGTAGCACGGCCAACCTGATGATCATCATCGCCGCAGTCATTTCGATGCCGTTCTATGTGATCTTCGGCAGATTGTCCGATCGCATTGGCCGCAAGCCGGTGTTCCTGGCGGGTTGTCTGATTGCATCGGTCACCATTTTTCCGATCTTCCAGGCGCTGACGCACTACGCTAACCCTGCGCTCGAGGAGGCGCAGAAGGCGGCTCCGATCTCGGTGGTAGCAGATCCCGCTGAGTGCGGCTTCCAGTTCAATCCGACGGGCACAGCGACTTTCACCAGTTCGTGCGATATCGCGCGCAGCGCGATCACGAAGGCGGGCCTGAACTACCGGTCGGTCTCAGCCCCAACTGGCTCGGTGGCGACGATTCAGGTCGGTCAGGCGACGGTCGAGTCCTATAATGGTCGCGACCCTGATGCAGCCGCCAAGGCCAAGCGCCTCGCGAGCGACTTCGGCGCTGCTTTGAAGAGCGCGGGTTACTCGGTAGGGCCGGCGAACCCGGACAACATCAACAAGCCGATGATCGTGCTGCTCATCCTGTTGCTCGCACTGGCCGGAGCGATGCAGTACGGACCGATCGCGGCGATGTTCGTCGAACTGTTCCCGTCTCGCATCCGCTACACCGCAATGTCACTGCCGTATCACGTCGGCACCGGCTGGTTCGGTGGATTCCTGCCGGCGACGGCATTCGCGATATCGGCAAGTACAGGCGATATCTACGCAGGTCTCTGGTATCCAGTCGCGCTGTCTGGAGCCTGCTTCGTGATCGGCCTGCTGCTGCTGAAGGAGACGAAGGGCGTCAACATCTACTCATTCGGAAAATCTGAGGGAGGCATGTAAAGTGCCATTCGTCCAATCAGAAGGCGTGCGGATCTACGCCGAGTCGACCGGAACTGGTACACCGATCGTCTTCGTGCATGAATTCGCTGGCGACTACAGGAACTGGGAAAACCAGGTCCGCTTCTTCGCCCGCAAGCATCAATGCATCACCTTCAACGCGCGCGGCTATCCGCCCTCAGATGTTCCTGAGGATGTCGAGCAATATAGCCAAGCGTTGGCGGTGGAAGATATTGCTAGCGTGCTGCGGCACTTTGGCGTCGAACGCGCCCACATCATCGGGCTCTCGATGGGCGGCTATGCCACGCTCAATTTCGGTCTCGCTCACCCGGAGATGGCTCTGTCGCTTGTGGTGACCGGAGCCGGTCACGGGTCCGATCCGGACAAGCGGATGCAGTTCTTGCACGACAGCTCCGAACTGGCTGATCGATTGATCAAGCTCGGCATGCAGGAGGGTATCGTTCACTACGCGAACAGCCCGATCAGGCGGCGATACAAGGAAAAGGATCCGCGCGGCTTCGAGGAATTCAACCGGCAGTTCGCGGAACACTCCGCCATTGGGTCGTCGCTCACCACGCGAGGCTGCCAATTGCGCCGACCTACCATTTACGGTCTCGAGGCGGGCCTCAGGGTAATGGACATCCCCACACTGGTCGTAACCGGCGACGACGATGAGCCTTGCCTGGAGCCTGCGCTGTTCATGAAGCGATGCATCCCGGATGCCCGGCTTTGGGTTGTTCCGCGGACGACGCATCCGGTCAATCTGGAAGAGCCAGAGATGTTCAACCGGGTTGTGTCTGATTTCATCTCGGACGTCGAATATAAGCACCGGAGCAAGTGATGGACCTTGGACTCAAAGGGAAATGTGTCGTCATCACCGGTGGATCGCGGGGAATTGGCTTTGCATGCGCCAAGGCGTTCCTTGAGGAAGGAGGACAGGTCACGATCGTTGGTCGGAACGAGCAGTCCGTCCGGGCATCTGCAGACAAGCTGTCGCGAGAGCACGGCGCCCGGATTGTCGGTCTTTCCATCGATCTCGGAAAACAATCCGATGCGTTACGGCTCCAAGAGAGCCTGCGATCGGCGGACGTTGTGGTGAATAATGCTGGCGCGATTCCCGGTGGCGGTCTTCTGAGCATCGATGACGATACATGGCGTCAGGCATGGGAGCTGAAGGTCTACGGCTACCTCAACGCCGTTAGGACGGCGCTGCCTGCCATGATGGACCGCCGGTCAGGTGTCATCGTCAATGTCATCGGCATTGCTGGGGCGAATCCGCGGTATGACTATGTCTGCGGATCTATGGCAAATGCCTCGTTGATCAGCTTCACGAAAGCGGTCGGCGCCCACGCAACCAGCAAGGGCGTCCGCGTGGTCGGCGTCAATCCAGGTCCGACCAGGACGGAACGGTTGATCTCGCTCTACCGGGGAATTGCTCGGGAGCGGTTTGGGGACGAAGAGAGGTGGCAGGATTGCCTGACGCACCTTCCGTTCGGACGGCCAGCCACTCCGGAGGAGATGGCCGATCTCGTGGTGTTCCTCTCATCCGCTCGGGCGTCTTACCTCAGTGGCGTCGTCATCGATGCGGACGGCGGAGCGATGTATGCCCCGTCTTGACGTTCTCGATAGCGCCAGACTCAACTCCCGAACCGTCCTCGAGAGTTTGCGAGCCATCGGCGGCTCGGCAGCCGTCGATCTCGGGCCCGGAGATCTGGTCGCCGTGGAGATCGCCGCCGCGTCCCGGCGATGCCTGGTGGTGTCGTTCGACTACGAGCGTAACCATGGCTCGATCGGGGTGCAGGAAGCGACGCAGTTAGTCAATGCCTTTCGGCGCGTTCGAAATACCGACGCGGCCTTGGCTCTAGTTCTAGATACCAGCGGCATACGCGTCACCGATGGTATCGCGGGTATCGCCTCGCTCCGCATGATCTTGCGCGAAGCTCTCGATGCTCGGCTAGACGGGAAAGACATGCTGGCGGTGGCGACGAACCATACGTTTGGCGGCGCCAGCATGCTTGCGTCACTGTGCGAGCTCCGGCTGATTGATGGATGCTGCGCGTTCGCAATGTCGGGGCCGAAGCTCATTGCGCACTCCGCTAATCCGGACTCCGATGACTTGGGTACGATCGGCCGGCTGATTTCGGGAACCGCACGGGCGTCGTGCTCTACGCGGTTCGAGCTCATGCCCGCGGCCAAAGAGGCGTTGATCGAGAGATTTCGCGCCTGGTTGTGCGCGGCGCCGATCGGGAGGCTTACGCTGGAGCAATTGGCCGACTCAGGACGGTCATTGGAGCGGCGCCTTCTGTCGAATGCCCGGGCTGGCCAATCCTGCGACTTGCGAGTCGCCGAGATCGGATCGAGCGTGGGGAATGCTCTGCGTGCGTTCTTTGGTGACGGATACGACGTGGATCGATCGCATAGCATTCCCGTCGTAAGCAGCAAGGCACGGCGAGGCTCGTGGGGATTTATCCTGCAAGCGGACCGCGGGGTTGGGGCTCGACAAGCATTGACGCTCGCGCAGGCGCTGATTGACGCTGCGCGCCCTGACGGTCCGGGGCACTGCCTGGTCATTCTCAATGCTGACGGCCATAGCTCGAGCCTATTCGATGAGCGTTTTGTCCTGTCGGAATATCTCGCGCATCTGGCCTTGGTGATGCGGGCTCTGCATCGTCAAGGGCTGCGCATGGAGCTCGTCGTGGCGGAGCGCGGGGGGGGCGGCATTCAGGCAGCACTCGGCGCCGGAGCCACGTCGGTGACGATGATGGCCGACGCCCAGCTCTTCGTGCTTCCGCCTTTCGCCATGGGGGCACTCAACAAGGCGGCGTTTGCAACTCCAGGCTCGATCGAAGAGGCCGTCCGCGTGGGGGCCGCGGATGGCGTATTCGAAACCAGCGATAGACCGTGGAGCACCTGAGCATGTTTGATGGAAATTTCTATCGCCTTTTTGAGACACAGGTCGAACGCGATCCCCCTGCCTGCGCGCTCGAGCTCGATACCGGCGAGACCATCTCGCGGCGATGGCTTCATGACCTGTCCGGACGATATGCGAGCGCACTCGTGGCGCTTGGGTGCGGGCCAGGCGACCGAATCGCAGTTCAGGTGGAGAAGTCACCTTACGCTCTTGCCTTGTATCTTGCGTGCGTCAGAGCGGGACTTTGGTACCTGCCCTTGAATACGGCCTATCGGTCGAGTGAACTGGCGTATCTGCTCGAAGACGCCCAACCGGCCTTATTCTTTCAGGGAGGAGCGACGAACGGGACACTCAATGGCGATATCGTCCCTCCGGCAACGCGGGCGTTCAGTTTCGATCTAAAGGGAGAAGGTTCGTTCGCACCATTGGCCGAGTTGGCAGCCGCCGCGTTTCCGACCCAGAGGCTATCCGAAGAGGCGACGGCCGCGCTGCTCTATACGTCGGGGACCACGGGCCGCCCAAAGGGAGCGATCATCAGTCATCGGGCGATGTCCTATTGCGCGCGGACGCTAGGCGAGCTGTGGAGGTTTACGCCGTCGGATACCCTTCTCCATACGCTACCGATCTTCCACGGACATGGATTGTTTATCTCGACAAATGTCGCGTTAGCAAACGGAGCACGGCTGCTTCTCCACCCCAAATTTGAGGTGTCTGACGTGCTGCGTGCGTTGCCCCGCGCGAGCGTGTTCATGGGAGTGCCGACATACTATCACCGCCTTCTGGCAAACCCGTCTTTGACCGGCGATCTCTGCGGCAACGTGCGCCTGTTTATTTCCGGATCTGCTCCCTTGTCGGTTGATGTGCACAGGAACTTTGAGGCGAGGACCGGGCACCGTATCCTCGAGCGGTATGGCGCGACGGAAGCGATGATACTCTGCGCCAATCCGGCCGACGGCGAGCGTCGCCCTGGATCCGTGGGGTTGCCCATCCCCGGCGTCGAATTGCGCGTGAGTGATGAGGCAGACGCAGCACTGCCTACGGGCAGCGTTGGAATGATCCAGGTTCGTGGGGCCGGACTGTTCTCCGGCTATTGGAACAAGCCCGAACAGACGCGGCAGGAGTTCACCAGTGACGGCTTCTTTCGCACTGGCGATCTCGGAAAGATTGACTGCGACGGCTACGTGTGGATCACGGGACGCGCGAAGGACCTCATCATCAGCGGCGGTTACAATGTCTATCCGGCCGAAGTTGAGTCGATCATAAACGAACTTCCATCGGTGCGAGAATCTGCGGTCGTTGGAACTCCGCACCCTGATTTTGGGGAGAGCGTGGTTGCGTTTGTCATTCCGTCGGACAACAGCCGACCGCCTATGCCGACGGACATCATCCAGCAGGCCAAAAGCTGTCTCGCAAACTACAAGGTGCCGAAGCAGGTCTTTGTCGTTGACGATCTTCCCCGGAACACCATGGGCAAGATCTTGAAGAACGAACTTCGTAGCTCATTGGCGACAGCGGCTCGAACAGAAGGTGTGTCGTAGGGAATGGCAGCGATTGCCCGGGCTAGGATTGTCCAGACGGGGCCTATGCCTCGAGTTCCTGGCTCAGGCTACAACCCAGCCGGCGAGCGTCCACGGTCAAGGTAGAAGCTCTGACCGGCCAAACTGAGGCTCCAGGCGAAGCACCGGAGCTATCCAGCGATAGTGCAGGAGCTTCGAAGAATGAAACCGGTCCCGCCGATCGCCCCATTATAAGGGGCAAGCCCGGGGGTCGGCAGTTCGCTGGTCGAGTTGCACTGCGATCGAGCATAACTCGAGAGGGGAGCGTGTCCGCTCAAGGCCTGTTTCCGAATGGCCAACCGACCCAGACGGCGGCCGTTGGGAAAACTGCCAAAATGGAGTCATGACTGATAAATGTTTCATGCGAAACGGAGCCAGTTGGCCGACTGATAAGAAAAGATGTAAAAGCTTATCAGTCGAAAAGAGTCTGCTAGTAGTATCCATCCGGCGACGACCCCTCATTGGTTCATCCCGTAGCACCGCAGGACCGCTGCAAAGATCCACCAACGAGAGCGGGCTATCTCAAAGACGCGACCGCCGCTGCCTCCATAGCCAAGGAGGAACAGTAAGCCCACTAACAAAATGGTGCGCGGGAACGGTTGACCGCAGACTATCTCGACAGCCGCTTGCATCAGCTTCCGGACATCCCGAGTATTGCGCAGCTATTGGAAGCAAGGACGGAGCGCCTGCCCAGAACAAGGCTGGCTGGCAGCCCGTCAGACCAGCGGCCGAAAGCGGCCGCTAGACGCTATTCCTGCTGCTGCGCGCCCCAAACAGATAACCGATCGCTGCCGCCATGATCAGCTGAACCAGGCTGGCGACATCCGAGGAAATCTGAGTGCGCCCATCTGCCGGATCGCGCGCAGGAACGAGGATCGGCAGGATGTCCCGGTAGTGAAACCAGATGATCGCCGCGCCGATAATCAACACAGCCGCCGCAAAGGCGCGCCACGGAAAGTGCCGTCTATCGGCTTGGTGAGAGACCGCCCTTGCAGATCCGAAGCGGGCCTCTCCGTGGCCCTCGCCGGTGAGCGCTCCCGGGCCGGAAGGCGCCTTGCCTTCCCGGTCCGGTGCGGCGGTTGCGATCGGAGACTGTGCGTGGCGGAACTCCTGGGCGAACTTCTCGAAAAACAATGCCGACAACTTCCTGGCGGTGGCGTCGATCAGGCGCCCCCCAAGCTGGGAGAGCTTGCCGCCGATCTGGGCATCAACCTCGTAGTGGAGCAAGGTGCCGCCATCCACCTCTTCAAGACGCACGATCGCGGTGCCTTTCGCAAATCCGGCGACGCCGCCTTGGCCTTCACCGGAGATCTTGTAGCCGTTCGGTGGATCCAAGTCGGACAGGATGACCCCACCTTGGAAGCGAGCCGTCACCGGGCCAACCTTGATCACGACGACCGCCGTCATTTCCGTATCGGATGTCTTCGCGAGTTCCTGACACCCGGGAATGCATGCGCGCAGGACAGATGGATCGTTGAGCGCCTTCCATACGGTTTCCCGACTCGCGGCGACGTGTTGCTGGCCACGCATGTCCATGGCGATCTCTCCTTTAAGGCCGGATACTGGGTGCCCGCCGCCGACGACTCTCGATCGGCAGAACGCCACCGTTGCTTGACATTCCCTGAAGTAGTCTAATAATGCAAGTCAATACGGGGCGACGAATATGTCAAGACGGCGGGGCCGAGTTGCTCGATGGGATGGCTGCCTGATGCTAGACGTTGCGAACGCGCCATGACCCGTGAGCATTCGCTTCTGACCGGCGTGCTGCCGGCGCGACGAGGACGATCGGCATGAAACCCGCACCGTTCGACTATGTACGCCCGAACTCGATCGCCGAAGCGGCCGAGACGCTGGCCTCGTGCGGCGGCGACGGGAAGATCATCGCCGGCGGCCAAAGCTTGATGCCTATGATCAACTTTCGCTTGGTCAAACCGTCCGTACTGGTGGACATCAACGGCCTCCCGGATCTGTCGCGTATCGAGTTGAACGGAAACAGGCTCCGCATAGGTGCGACGGTGCGTCACTACATGACCGCGACCGATCCGGTCATCATGGAACGAATTCCTATTCTCCACGAGGCGATGCGTCATGTCGCGCATCTCACGGTGCGGAATAGGGGTACGTTCTGCGGAAGCGTCTGTCACGCAGACCCGGCCGCTGAAATGCCTTTGATGACCTTGCTGCTAGACGCCGAGATCGTCGCCAAATCGAGCCGCGGCGAAAGGCGAATAGCCGCGCCTGATTTTTTCCTTGGTTCGCTTGTGAATTCTCTCGAACCCGACGAATGCGTCACGATGATCGAAATTGACACCTTGCCCGCGGACGCTGGCTGGGCTTTCGAGGAATTCGCAAGACGACACGGAGACTTCGCGCTCGCCAGCGTCGGAACTACTCTGCGCGAGCGAGACGGGCGGGCGACTGATGTGCGTTTCGGAATGATGGGCGTAGGAGAGATCCCCCTTCGACTCCCCGCTGTTGAAGCCCTCGTCGAGGGGCAAGAAGTCACGCCTCGGCTGATGGACGAAGTCGCCGAACTCCTCGGTGACACGCTGACGCCGAATACCGATCTGCATGCGTCGGCCGACTACAGACGGCACCTGGCCGGAGGTCTGGCCAAACGCGCTCTCGCCGATGCGTGGCGCAGGGCCGAACGCGGAACAGGAGAGGCTTGATGCCCGTCACCGAGGTGACGCTCGTCGTCAACGGCGTGTCCTCCACGCGCAAGATCGAGCCCCGCCTGCTCTTGAGCGACTTTCTGCGGCACGAGCTGGCTCTGACAGGTACGCATGTGGGATGCGAGCATGGCGTCTGCGGCGCCTGCACCGTTCTGCTCGACGGACGCAGCGCGCGATCCTGCCTGACCTTGGCGATCCAGGCTCAAGGCATGCAGGTCGAGACCATCGAAGGACAGGGCACCATCGATTCGCTCGGCCGCATCCAAGAAGCCTTCAGAAGCCATCATGGTCTTCAATGCGGCTTTTGCACGCCAGGTATGATCATGACAATTTCGGACATGCTTCGGCATCACCCGCTTGAAACCGACGAACAGATCCGCGAGGCGTTGTCCGGCAACGTCTGCCGTTGCACCGGCTATCAGCATATCGTCAATGCCGTCCGCGAACTGGCGAAGGAGAGGGGACCTTTGAAATGAAGCTGCACTTCCTTGCCGGCGGCCGTCTGCGCATGCGTCGATCCATCTATGTGCCGGGCGCCGGAAAAGAGGAGACCATAGAACTGCCGGTTCACTCCGCCCTGATCCGACATCCGGAAGGTAATATTCTGTTCGATACGGGCTGCAGTCCGCAGGCGGCGACGGATCCTGAAGGCCGCTGGGGGGGCCTGGCGCGCGTGATGACACCGATCTTCACCGAGGAGCAGACCGTCGTCCGGCAGCTCGGAACAGTCGGCCTGAAGGCGGACGACATCGATATGGTCATATGTTCGCATCTTCACCCTGACCATTGCGGGTGCAACGAGCATTTTCGGCGAGCAACCTTAATGTGTCATTCTGCCGAGCTCGAGGCAGCCCGTGCCGACGGAGCGGAGCAGCGGGGCTATCTTCCACGGGAGTGGAATCAGCCGCAAGGCTTCACGACGTTCGACGGCCAGCGGGACGTCTTCGGCGATGGTCGAGTCGTGCTCGTTCCGTTGCCCGGCCATACTCCGGGTTCGACCGTAGCCCGTGTCGGACTCGATCGGGACGGAACATTCGTCCTGGCTTCGGATGCCGCCCCCCTCCAAGCTGGGATCGAAACCGGCGTGCCGCCGAAGAACACGTGGAATATGGACCTGGCGACGTCCTCTCTGGTGGAGCTCAAGCGAATGCGCGACAGGGGAGAGATTGTCATTTCAGCTCACGACGACGCGCAATGGAAGAAGTTGCGCAAGACCGTGGAGTACTACGAATGACCCGCCCCGCGCCGTCCGTGGAACTCAGGCCCAAGCTCGTCGGCAAACGCATCAAGCGGACCGAGGATCCGCGCCTTCTCACGGGCACCGGCCGGTACGTCGACGATATGAGCCCCCTCGGAACGCTCCATGTCGCGTTGCGGCGTTCGGACCAGCCGCATGCACGGATCACAGGAATCGACGTCGGAGGCGCGCTGTCGGTCCCCGGCGTGGTCGCCATCTACGATGCAGCCGATCTCGAGGGCGAGATCAAACCAGCAATTCCCTCGTCGCGAATGCCGGGATACTACGCGACGCCGATCCGGCCTCTGGCCTCCGAAAAGGTAAGATACGTGGGAGAACCGGTCGTCGCCGTATTGGCCGAAAGCCGGTATGCGGCCGAGGATGCGCTCGAACACATCTCGATCGCCTACGAGGCGCTCCCCTTCGCGATCAGGCAAACAGATGCCGTCAAGGACGACGCGCCTCTCCTCCACGACGAGGCAGGCACGAACACGATTATCCGGAGGGAATTCAAGCGAGGAGACATCGACAGCGTCATCGCTTCGGCGCCGGTAACGGTCAAAGGGCGTTTCCGTATGACACGGAAAACGGCCGTGTCGATGGAAAACCGGTCCTATCTGGCCGAGTGGGATGCGAGAAGGCAATCGCTGACGCTTCACACCTCGTCGAACATTCCGGGCGTCATCCGCGACGTGCTGTCCGAATGTCTCGATCTTCCCGGAACTAGGCTGCGGGTCATTGCCCCGGACGTCGGGGGCAGCTTCGGCGGAAAGGGGTCACTATACGGCGAGGAAATTCTCGTCTGCGCGCTGGCGCGCAAGCTCGCACGGCCGGTGAAATACGTCAGCGACCGCCTCGAGGATCTGTCGGCCACCAGCCAAGCGTTCGACGAACTGATCGAAGCCGAACTCGCGGTCGATAGGGACGGGACGATGCTCGGCCTCCGCGCCGACGTCATCGGAGACGTGGGCGCCTACTCGATCTATCCCTGGACCGCGGCGCTCGAGCCCGTGCAGGTGGTCAGTTTCCTGCCGGGGCCCTACAGGATGGAGCACTATCGGGGCAGGATCCAGGGTGTGCTGACTCCCAAGCCGCCAACGGGGCCCTATCGCGGCGTCGGTCGGCCATCCTCCACCTTCGCTATGGAACGACTGGTGGAAATGGCGGCCCGCAAGCTCGGAATGGATCCCGTCGAATTTCGGCAAAAGAACCTCGTCCGCGACGAAGAGTTTCCGTATCGTACCGCATCCGGAATCATCTGGGACAAGTCCGCGTTTCAGGAGTGCCTCAAGGCGGCTTGCGACCACGTGGATTATCCGGCCCTCGTCCGCGAACGTGACGCGGCACGCTCCGAGGGGAGGTGGGTCGGTATCGGGCTCGCCAGCTACGCCGAACTCACCGGCATCGGGTCGCGCATCTCCGTGGCACCGGGCATGCCTATTAACACGGGTACGGAAACCTCGAAGATCGAGATAGATTCGACCGGATCCGTCACGGCCTCGTTTGGCATTTCCTCGCACGGCCAAGGCCTCGAAACGACCCTCGCTCAGGTGATCGCCGACGAACTCGGCTGCAGACTGGAGGACGTCCAGGTACAGCATGGCGACAGTTCGCTGGTTCCGATGTCGACCGGAACGTATGCGAGCAGGTCGGCAGTTTTGGGCGGAGGTGCAGCCACACTCTCCTCACGCGTCGTCAAGGCAAAGGTCTTGCGAGCCGCCGCCTTCCTGATGGAGCAGAGCGAAGACGATCTCGACATGCACGACGGGATCGTCACCAGCCGTGCCTCCAATCGCACGATGTCGCTGAAGGATGTCGCCTCGGCCGTCTACAAGCAGATGGGCAGGATACCGTTGGATAAGCGCGAGGATCTGGTCGCGTCGGAGACCTACGACCCCTATCTCGGCACGGCCTGTTCATCGACGCATCTGACGATGGTCGAGGTCGATCCTGAAACATATGGCGTTCGGATCTTGCGATACGTCGTTGCCGAGGACTGCGGAAGGATCATCAATCCGCTGATCGTGGACGGACAGGTTCACGGAGCGGTCGCACAGGGTATCGGTGCAGCACTTCTCGAGGAGATCGTGCACGACGATCAAGGACAGGTCTTGACGGCGAGCCTCGCGGACTACCTGGTGCCGGTCGCGACCAATGTCCCCGATATCGGGATCGTTCACGTGGAAGCAGACCTGCCCAACAATATCGGCGGATTCCGAGGAATGGGCGAGGGTGGCACGATCGGGGCTCCGGCGGCGGTCGCGAACGCGGTCGACGATGCGCTCGCCCACCTCGGAATATCGGTCCAGACCCTCCCCGTCACGCCTGAGCGCATCTTCCAGATGCTTCAAAACCCTCCGCCGGCAGGTCCCAGCGCTCCTGCATGATGGAAAGGCACTGTTCGGTCAGGAGAACTGTCGAGATCGTCCTGGACAGCTGGACCTTCCTCGTTCTGCGCGAAGCATTCTTCGGTGTTCGCGGCTTCGGCGAACTGCAACGCAGACTGGGTATCCCGCGTCAGACCCTGACGACGAGGCTCGCGGCTCTCGTCGCCAACGAAATCTTGGTGAAGGACGAGGCCACCGGCGAGGGCAGGAATGGTTACTTCTTCACCGAGCGAGGCAAAGATCTTTTTGCTTCGATGCTGTCGCTCATGGAGTTCGGCGACAAGTGGCTGACCGGTGGCCGTGCGGCCCCGCTGAAGTTGACGCATACCTGCTGTCGCAGCCCTTGCAATCCAGTGACGGTGTGTTCTGCATGCCGCGAGCCGGTGAATGCACGTGACGTCTCGTTCCGCGACGGCCCGGGAGCCGGCCGTTCATCCTACGAGGTCAGGCCAAGAAGCCGGCGCAGTTCCGACCCGGCCCTTCTGGAGCGCGCGCGGCCTTGCTCGGTCGCCCGGACCCTCCAGATCATCGGAGATCGCTGGAGCTTTCTGATCATGCGAGAGGCGTGGTTCGGCGTGCGTCGATTCGACGAGATGGCGGCGAACCTTGGTATCGCGAGCAACATCCTTTCCGATCGGCTGACACGCCTGGTAGGGAACGGTATATTCCGAAAAGAGCCATATCGAAGCGGCGGGGACCGCTTTTCCTACCGCTTCACCGAGATGGGCCATGACCTCTACCGCCCGATGGTCGTCATGATGCGGTGGGGCGATCGCTGGTTGTCCCAGGAAGGCGCGCCGCTCAGGCTTCGTCATAGGCCGTGCAATTCCGATTTCGAAGCCTTGGTCGTTTGTAGCCATTGCACACAGCCAATCGATGCGAACACGACGACCTACGCGGCAAATTACGCGCTCAGCAAGTAGACCCGACAGGGCTTCCGGGCCGAAGCCTTGCCTTTCGCGGCCGGTGATCCTCGTCGGGCCACCAAGGTGCCTCAACTTCCGTTAACACCCTAACCGTTCTCGAAACTCCATGTTGGTTTAGGGGGCACTTCATGCCATAGGAAGAGGGACTCCGATCGGAGATGCAGAGTTGATCCGAGCGACCTCCACCAAACGCCGAGAGCCTCCGAAAAAGCCGTCCCCCCGAGGCAAGGACGTCGCCGAGGTCCGTGAGCGCAAAAGCTCAGTTGCCCGCGCGGTCGTCATCCTGTCCGATGCCTGGACATTCCTGGTGATACGAGAGGCCTTCTTCGGCGCGCGGCGGTTCGAAGAGTTCCGCTCCACCCTTGAAATTCCACGCGCCACCTTGACGGACCGCCTGCAGAGATTGGCGGCGGAAGGCATCTTCAGGCGGATCGAGTACTCGGAGACCTCGAGCTGGGTCGAATATCGCCTCACGCGCGCGGGGATCGACCTCTACCCGACCTTCATGGCTCTGATGCAATTCGGCGATAAATGGCTCTCTGAAAAAGAAGGGGTACCTCTCCAACTCGTTCATGCGGACTGCGGCAAGGTGAGCAAGCCGTTCGTAGCGTGCTCCCATTGCCTTCAAAGAGTGACGGCGCGCCGCGTCGTGTTCCGAGACGGCCCCGGAGCGGGGACCTTCAAGGCCGAAGCAGTGAAACGCTCCCGAAGGTCGTCCGACGACAATCAGTTCAATCGAGGCAGGCCCAGCTCGGTGTCCCGTGCTCTCCAGGTCATCGGCGACCGCTGGAGCGTGCTGATCATTCGCGAAGCGTTCCGGGGCAAGCGCCGCTTCGACGAGTTCCAGGCGGAGCTCGGAATTGCGCCCAACATCCTTTCCGATCGTCTATCCCGTCTCGTCGATCGAAACATCTTCATGAGGCGCATGTATCAGAGCGGTCCGGACCGCTTCGAGTATCTGCTGACGCCGATGGGATTCGATCTCTACGGTCCGCTGATCACCATGATGGCGTGGGGTGACAAGTGGAGAGCGAACGGAAAAGTCCCGCTGATCCTGCAGCACGTCGATTGCGGCAACGATTTCGTTCCGACCGTGATCTGCAGCGAGTGTCACAGGCCAATCGGCGCCCATTCGATGCAATACCGCATGAAATACAATCCGGATCGATACGGCGGGAAAAAAAGCAGCCGGGCCTTGCCCGGCTGAGTTTGGAGCCAGAAGCTACTTCTTCACGAGAGGGCACTTGCTCTCGGACAGGGGGCGGAACGCCTCGTCGCCGGGAATGACAGCCCGCAGCTTGTAGTAATCCCAATCGTACTTGGATTCCTCGGGCTTCTTGACCTCGTAGACGTACATGTCGTGTACGAAGCGTCCGTCCTCCCGGACACGACCGTTCTTCGCGAAAAAGTCGTTGACCGGCAGCTCCCGCATCTTCGCCATCACCGTCTGGGCATCGTCCGTGCCAGCCGCCTTGATGGCATTGAGATAGTGCATGGTGGACGAATAATCTCCTGCATCTCCCATGTGGGGCATGCGCTTCATCTTCGCGAAGAATCGCTTGGCGAAGGCCCGGGTTGCCTCATCGCGGTCCCAATAGAAGGCATCCGTCAGCACCAACCCCTGCGACGCGCTCAGGCCCATCGATTGGATGTCAGTGATCCAGACCAAGAGACCCGCGAGCGTCTGCGTCACACCAAATTCCTTTGCCGACTTCAAGGCGTTGATAAAGACCGTACCCGAGCCGGCGATAGCCACAACTTTTGCGTTCGATGCTTGGGCCTGCAGGAGGAACGCCGCATGATCGTTGGTGTCGATCGGATAGCGGACCGATCCGGCGACGGTCCCGCCGTTGGCTTTCAACACCGAGATCGTGTCGGCCTCCAGGGCGTGCCCGAACGCGTAGTCCGCGGTCAGGAAGTACCACGATTTCAGGCCTTCCTTGATGAGCGCCTTTCCGGTGCCCTGCGCGAGCGCGTAAGTGTCATACGCGTAGTGGATGCTGTTCGGCGTACAGGAATCTCCGGTCAACCGCGACGTACCGGATCCGTTGACGATGGCGATCCTGTTCTTTTCCTTTGCCACATTCGTGACGGCGAGAGCGATCGACGAGTTGATCAGGTTCGCGATCATGTCGACCTTGTCGACATCGTACCATTCGCGGGCCTTCGCGATCGCGACCTCGTTTCGGTTCTGATGATCAGCCACGACTACTTCGATCGGTTTGCCGAGCACACTGCCACCGAAATCCTCGACGGCCATCTTCACCGCAGTGACGGAGCCTTCGCCGGATTCGTGCGAGAACTGGCCCGACATGTCGGTAAGAACGCCGATCTTGACTATGCCGTCCGAAAGCCCGGCCGTCTGCGCGGCCAATGGATTCGCCAGTGCCACCGCCGCCACCGCGGCCATGCCGATCCGATGGATGCCTCTCATCTCTTTCCCTCCTGTTACCTCAGCGAGCCCCCATGGGCTTCAATTAAGGCTTGCATAACTAGACTAATTTGATATGCCTTTGTCAAGCGACGTCGAAAACGTTGCGATCAGGCAAGTCGGCCCATCCAGCCCGAGCGAGGAGACGCCATGAGTTCGATTGCGGGCGATAAGATCGCGTCGCCAGAGGTCGTCCTCGAGGCGAGAAGCCTACGGAAGGAGTTTCGTGGTTTCGTCGCTGTCGCTGATGTCAACCTGAAGATCAGGCGCGGAAGCATTCATGCGCTGATCGGGCCGAATGGCGCCGGCAAGACGACGGTATTCAATCTCTTGACGCGCTTTTTGCCCTTGTCCTCGGGCACCATTCGGTTCGAATCCGAGGACGTAACCGGCATCCGTCCCGATCAACTCGCGTCACTTGGCGTCGTTCGGTCCTTCCAAATATCGGCGGTCTTTCCGCATCTGTCCGTTGCGGACAATATCAAGCTCGCTCTGCAGAGATCGAGCCTGTCGCCGCTGAGTTTCTGGTCCTCGCGCGCGGTACCAGAGGCCGATCCGCGAGTCCTGGATCTCCTCGGGCAGTTCGGGCTCGAAGCGTTCGTGGACAAGAAGGCGGGCGATCTTTCCTACGGGCGCAAGCGCGCCCTTGAGATCGCGACCACGCTCGCGGCCGATCCGAAGGTCATGCTTCTGGACGAGCCGACGCAGGGGCTCGGGCATGAGGACGTCGATCGGGTGACCGGGCTGATCCGGCAAGCGGCCCAAGGCCGCACGGTCGTGATGGTTGAGCACAATATGAAGATGGTGTCCCAGATCGCAGACACGATCACGGTGTTGCGACGTGGCGAGGTCATCGCCGAAGGCTCCTATCAGCAGATCGCTGAAAACGCGGAGGTGGTCGAGGCCTATTTGGGCTCCAAGCACCGTAAAGCCAACGGACGTGAAAGAGGTACGCCGTGAGTGTCGAATCCCACCCGACCCAAGCAGCCGCGCTGGAGATTCGAAACCTTCACGCCTGGTACGGCGAGTCGCACATTCTGCACGGCATGCAAATTTCGGTCGCGACCGGCGAAATCGTGGCGCTGCTCGGCCGGAACGGCAGCGGGCGGACGACGACGTTGCGATCCATCGTTGGCATGGTGGACCGCCGTAGCGGATCCATCCTGGTCCATCGGCGGGAGGCCATCGCACTGAAGCCGCATCTCGTGGCTCGCTTGGGCATCGGGTACTGCCCTGAGGAGCGCGGGATATTCTCGAGCCTGTCCTGCGAGGAAAATCTGATGCTGCCTCCGAAGCAGAGCGAGGAAGGCATGTCTGTCGAGGAAATCTACGAAATCCTCCCAAATCTCGCCGAGCGCCGCCGGGCCCAAGGTACGAGGCTGTCCGGCGGCGAACAGCAGATGCTCGCCATCGCCCGGATTTTGAGGAGCGGAGCTCGAATCCTATTGTTGGACGAGATTTCGGAGGGACTGGCGCCGGTTATCGTCGATCGCCTGTTCGACCTCGTCACCCGGCTCAAGGAACGTGGCTACACGACGCTTCTCGTTGAGCAGAACAAGTATTTCGCGGAGCCGCTCGCGGACCGCTTTCTCGTGGTCGAACGCGGCCAGGTCGTCATGCAGCTGACGCGGGACGAACTCTCGGGCAAAGCGGATGCCGTTGACCGGATCCTGGGCATTTGAGGGCAGACGCCATGTTCGACATACCCATTCAAGTCCTCCTCGGCCAGATCACCATCGGTCTGGTCAACGGCTGCTTCTATGCGATGCTGAGCCTCGGCTTGGCCATCATCTTTGGCCTGCTCAACGTCATCAATTTCGCTCATGGCGCTCTGTACATGGTCGGAGCGTTCGGCGGATATCTCTTGTTGCAGGCATTCGGGATCAATTACTGGTGGTCCCTTCTGCTGGTGCCGCTCGGGGTCGCTTTGATCGGCGCCACGATCGAACGACTGTTTCTGCGTCGGCTGGCCGGCAGCGATCACCTCTACAGCCTGCTGTTCACGTTCGGGCTCGCGATTTTTCTGGAAGGTATATTTCGGGACATCTATGGAGCGGCCGGCCGACCTTATCCCGTCCCGGCTGCCCTGCGTGGCCTCTGGGATATGGGCTTCATGCGACTGCCGATCTATCGCGTTTGGATCGTCGTGGCGTCGCTTGGAGTTTGCGGAGGAATTTGGCTTCTGATCGAGAAGACAAAGCTGGGGTCGTATTTGCGGGCCGGGACCGAGAATCCGCGCCTAGTACAGGCTCTCGGGGTCAACGTTCCCGTAATGATCACCGCGACCTACGCTCTCGGAGTGGGGCTCGCCGGTTTTGCAGGCGTACTGGCTGCACCCCTCTATCAGGTTCAGCCCGCGATGGGCTCCAACCTTCTCATCGTTACATTCGCCGTCGTCGTGATCGGCGGATTGGGATCTTTGTCAGGCGCCATTCTTTCGGGTTTGGCCCTCGGGGTCTTGGAAGGACTATCCAAAGTGATCTACCCGGAAGTCTCCTCGACTGTCGTATTCATCGTCATGGCCGCCATCCTGCTTGTTCGACCGGCCGGCCTCATGGGGCGGGAGGCCTGAGATGCGAACTTCGACCGTTCTATTCTTGGCGGTGACTGCGATCGGGATCGCTGCGCCGCTCGCGGGCCTCTACCCCCTCTTCCTGATGAAGTGTCTGGCCTTCGCGCTTTTCGCGTGCTCGTTCAATTTCTTTACGGGAAATCTCGGACTTCTCTCGATCGGTCACGCCGCCTTCTTCGGGATAGGCGCCTACGTCGCCGGTCATGGGTTGAAGGTGTGGGGACTGACGCCGGAGGCGGCGCTGGGTCTTTCCATACTGACGGGCGCGCTTCTTGGAGTCGCAATCGGCGGGATGGCGATCCGACGCCAAGGCATCTATTTCGCCATGGTGACGCTCGCTTTGGCGCAGATGGTCTACTTCTTCTGTCTGCAAGCGCCTTTCACGGGTGCCGAAGACGGCCTGCAACGTATCCCGCGCGGCGCGCTATTCGGCGTTCTCCCTCTCGGGGACGACCTCACGATGTACGCGTTCGTGCTCGTGACGGTAGCGGGCGCGATTTGGGGACTGCAGCGATTGATGGAAGCTCCGTTCGGTCAAGTGCTGCTCGCCATCCGCGATAACGAGCCGCGCGCCGTCTCGCTTGGCTACAATTCGCGAGGCTACAAGCTCGTGGCCTTCGTGATCTCGGCTTCGGTTGCTGCTCTCGCGGGAGGTCTCAAGGCGCAGACGCTTGGTCTTGCATCCCTGCCGGACGTGCATTGGACGCAATCGGGTAACGCGATCCTGATGTGCCTGCTCGGCGGGCTCGGCACCTCCGGTGGACCCATCGTCGGTGCGATCTTCATCGTCACCCTGGAAGGATATCTCGCCGACATCGGCACGATCCGGGTCGCTGGACTGAGTTTCGATCTTTCGACAAAGATCCCCATCGTGATCGGCGCGATCTTCATGTTGTGCGTGCTGACGTTCCGCAAGGGAGTGGTGGGCGAGTTTGCCGAACGGTTTACGCGCTTCGGCAGGAAGCAAGCTCATTCGACGACCGAGGCCGTTGACACGCATCTGCAAAACTAGTCTAGTTATGAAAGTCATTCGAGCGGAGAAGGTCGACGTGCAGGGGTTCGTGTTTCAATCCACCAAATCCTCCCTGATCGAGCCGGGCAGTTCCGCGCGCATCGGCGAACTTGCGAGCGGCCTTGGCTGCAAGTCGGTCCTTTTGGTGTCCGATCCCGGCGTGGCAGCAGCCGGGCTGCTCAAGCCCGGCCTGGACGGCTTGAAGCAGGCCGGTATTGCCGTCACGATGTTTACCGACGTCGAGGCGGACCCTCCCGAGCATGTCGTTCTGGCTGGCGTGGAGCGGGCACTCGGCGCCAAGGTGGACGGCGTCGTCTCCATCGGCGGCGGAAGCTCCATGGATACGGCCAAGCTGATCGCTCTGCTTGCCATCGGCCGCGAGCGTCTGGCCGACGTCTATGGGGTCGGTCTGGCGAAGGGACCCCGGCTGCCGCTGATCCTTGCGCCGACCACGGCAGGCACAGGATCGGAAGTGACGCCGATATCGATCGTCACGACCGGCGAAAACGAGAAGAAGGGCGTCGTTTCACCGATTTTGCTACCGGATTGGGCGGTCCTCGACGCAGATCTTACCCTTGGCCTGCCAGCGCCGGTCACCGCTGCGACCGGCATCGACGCGATGGTGCATGCGATCGAGGCATACACGTCGAAACGGCTGAAGAACCCTGTTTCGGACTGTCTCGCGCGCGAAGCGTTGCGGTTGCTGGGCGGAAACATCAGGCGGGTCTGCGCCGACGGCAAAGACCGCCAGGCTCGCCAGGCGATGCTTCTCGGTTCGATGCTGGCCGGCATGGCATTCGCGAACGCTCCAGTCGCCGCGGTTCACGCTCTGGCGTATCCGGTCGGTGCCCGCTTTCACGTCCCGCATGGGCTATCAAACTCGCTTGTCCTTCCGGGCGTGCTCAAGTTCAACGCATTAGTCGCGGAAGAGCTTTACGCGGAGGTGGCCGATGTACTGCTGCCCGGCGGGACGGGCGGCGTCCGTACGCGAACGGCGTTTCTTATCGAGTATCTGGCGGCATTGCCCGGCGATCTTGGATTGCCCACCCGCCTGAGAGACGTCGGCATTTCGCATAACCAACTGCCGCAACTGGCGGAGGACGCCATGAAGCAGCAGCGATTGCTGATCAACAATCCTCGCGATGTTCGTCTCCAGGATGTGATTGCCATCTACAGTGAGGCGCTATGAGCGGCCGTAGCAAGCCCCATAGCCGCGCCGATTATGCGCATTTCCGCGCGATGACGACACGGTGGATGGACAATGACGCATACCAGCACGTCAATAACGCCGCCTACTACGCGTTCTTCGATACGGCCGTCGGCCAATTGCTCATCGAATGCGGATTTTTGGACGTTCGCAGAAGCCCAGTCATCGGGCTCGTGGCCGAAACGAAGTGCCAGTATTTCAGGGAGATCGCGTTCCCATCGACCGTGCATGCGGGGCTGCGCATCGGTCGGCAGGGCAGGACGAGCATCACCTACGAGATCGGACTCTTTCGCGACGACGAAGACGAGGCCTGCGCTCAAGGTCATTTCGTCCACGTGTATGTCGACCGCGAGTCCAACAGACCCGTTCCACTGCCCGCCCGGCTGAAGTCGGTCGTGGCCCCTCTTCACATTGAAGGCCACACCATTGCGGTATGACGCCGAGCTGAGGGGTATCGATCTGTTCGGATCGTTCGCGTTCCGGGCGCCAAGAGAACGCGTCTGGAGCGCGCTCGTAGATCCGACCATTTTGAAGCAGTGCATTCCAGGCTGCGAAGACGTCCAGCGTGGGCAAGGCGGCACAATGACCGCGATGTGGCCATCGCGACCGGCCCGGTCGATGCCAAGGTCAAATGCAGGTTGCGGTTTTTCGATTTGGAGGCGCCGGCGACCTGCACGATATCAGGTGAGGGCGACGCGAGCAGGGTGGGGTTCGCTACGGGCACAGCGAAATTCAAGCTGGAACAAACCCTCGAGGGCGCCGCGTTTTCGTATTTCGCGATCGCCAGGATCGGCGGAACGCTCGCGCGACTGGG
Source organism: Bradyrhizobium sp. PRIMUS42 (assembly GCF_023006515.1). NCBI lineage: Bacteria > Pseudomonadati > Pseudomonadota > Alphaproteobacteria > Hyphomicrobiales > Nitrobacteraceae > Bradyrhizobium > Bradyrhizobium sp. PRIMUS42. The sequence continues at coordinate 40,967 of NZ_JALBGZ010000001.1, read as the reverse complement.
AGAGCGCCGGATGATTGATGTGTTTAAGGCGCTAAGCTTGCAATTTCTCGGAAAACTACGGAAGTGCGTCGAGGACGGAGCGCCGGCGGATGGTTCGACGCGAGAACCGGTGTGAGGTCGGCATGACAGATATCGAATGTACTCGCAACGGGACCGTCGCGACCGTGACGATCAATCGTCCGGACGTCAGAAACGCCATGAAGCTTGCCATGTGGAAGAACATGGCAGCCACGTTCAAGCAACTCTCGGTGGATAAGAGCGTTCGGGCGATCATCCTCACGGGCTCGGGCGGCAACTTCAGTGTCGGCGCGGACGTCTCCGAGTTCGAGGCAGTGCGATCCGATACTGCGTCAAGCAAAGCCTATGAGGTCGCGGTCGACGCCTGCTCCGACGCGATCGCCGCCGCTCCGCAGCCCGTCATCGCCGTGCTCTCCGGCTACTGTCTCGGCGGAGGATGTCATTTGTCCATGGCTTGCGATTTCCGGTTCGCCGGGCCGTCGGCCGAAATCGGCATTCCTGCGGCCAATTTCTCTATCGTGTACGGCGTGCGGAGCACGAAGCGGCTTTTGGCGCTCGTCGGGATCACGAACGCGAAGCGTATCCTCTACACGGCGGAGCGAATGGACGCCCGGTCGGCGTTGCATGTCGGTTTGGTCGACCGCGTGTCGGACGATCCAGCTGGCGATGCCCAAAGTCTTGCGGCCCAGATATCGGAGAAGACGCCCCTGTCGATCGCCGGTGCGAAACACATCTTGAATGCGGCGGCGATGATGGAGCCGGATGCCGAGGCGGATCGTCTCATCGATCATGCCTCCGCCAGCGAAGATTACAGAGAAGCACGCCGGGCCTTCGCCGAAAAACGTAAACCCAAATTCACTTGGTCGTAAGGGCGCAGTCCGTCCGAAAACCCAACCTATCGTGAGGAAGTCTATGGATATGAAACTTAAGGGCAAAGTCGCGCTGGTCACGGGCGCAGCCAGAGACGTAGGGAAAGAGATCGCCTTGAGCCTCGCGGCGGAGGGAGCCGCGGTCGCCGTGAACTACCGGGGATCAAGCGATGAGGCCGCCGCCGTTGTCGCGGACATCCAAAAGATGGGAGGCCGGGCTGCAGCCTACCAGGCGGACGTTTCCGATTTCGAAGCAGTCACGGAGATGATCGAAAAGATCGCTGCTGACTTCGGCGGCCTCAATATCGTCGTGAACAACGCGGGAGTCGCGCTCCGGAACCGGTTCACCGATACCAAGCGTGAAGAGTGGGAAAAACAGATCAATATCTGTCTTTACGGCGCTATCCACGTATCGAAAGCCGCAGCCCCCTATCTCGAGAAGGCCGGTGATGGCCGGATCATCGCGATGGTCGGCGACTCGTCGCGCGTTGGTGAATCCGGTCTCGCCATTGTCGCGGCGGCACGAGCGGGCGTCATCGGTCTGATGAAGTCGCTCGCTCGCGAGTTCGGCCGCTTCGGGACCACCGCCAATACAATTTCACTGGGATTGATCGAGACTGCGCACGACCGAGCCTGGGTGGACGCAAACCGCGACAAACTGACCAAGTTTTACCCGCTCCGTCGCCTTGGCCAGCCGCAAGATATTGCGCCGATGGTCACCTTGCTCGCCTCGCCGCACGGAAGCTGGATCACCGGACAGGTGATCAGCATCAGCGGCGGATTCAGCATGGTTTAAGGACGACAGCGGAGACGGAGGGAACATGCTGCAGACCGATCTGATAGCGCCCATTCCCGAGCTTATAGCGAGGCATGCGGGCGAACGGGGGAGCAAAGTCGCGTTCGAGGATGTCCGAGGAAGCATCACGTATGGGGAATTGGCCGTCCGCACGGCCAACCTCGCCGGTCACTTCGCAGACCTCGGCTTGCGGTCCGGCGAGACGGTGGCGATCTTCCTGCCCAATTGCGTGACCTGGGTCGAGACCTGCTGCTCCATCGCGAGGGCTGGCGCGGTCAGCGTTCCGATCAGCTATGACGCCACGGAAAGCGAGGTCGTCTATCGGCTTCAGGACGCCGCTTGCAGAATGGTCATCACGACCGGCGAACGAGCCGAGTTCGTCCAGTCCCTCCGGCGACAGTGTCCCGACCTGCTGAACGTCGTGCTGGTCCAGGAGAACGGCGCGAGCACGAACGGTCTGGGATACGAGAAGTTGGCCACCACGACGGCCGCTTCGCCACCGCGCGATTCTATGCCTGTGCACGAGCCAGCGTTCATCATCTACACGTCGGGCACGACGGGCCGAGCTAAAGGTGTTCTTCTCTCGACCCATAGCATGCTCTGGATAACCGGCGCCTGCTGGGGTCCTATCGCGACGCTTTCGGACAGCGATACGGTTCTCTCGCCACTCCCGCTATTCCACTCCTACGCCTTGAACTTTTCAGTCCTCAGCGTTCTGGCCGTCGGCGCGAGCGAGTTCATCATGGAGAAGTTCTCGACAAGCGAGGCTCTCCGGCTCCTGGGGACCGGTCGGTTCACGCTCTTTCCGGGCGTGCCGACGATGTTCCATTACCTGCTGGAGGCCGCGCGGGACAAAGCTGCCGTGGAGCTGACGGGCGTTCGTCTCGCCATTTCGGCGGGCGCGATTATGCCGGCCTCCCTCAACCGCGAGTTCGAGGCCCGCTTCGGCATCAAGCTGCTCGATGGATATGGAATCACTGAAACATCCACCATGGTGACCATGAACTGGCCCAGCGGAGGTCGCGTGCTCGGTTCCTGTGGTTTGCCTATCCCTGGCCTCTGCGTTCGCATCGTGGACGGCGAGGGGCGGGACGTGGAGGCGGGCGGAGAGGGTGAGCTGATCGTCCGCGGACCGAACGTGATGATCGGCTATCACAACAAGCCGGACGAAACCGCGACGGCGCTGCGGGACGGCTGGTATCATACCGGCGATCTCGCCAAATGCGACGAGAACGGCTTCCTGACGATCACCGGCCGGCTCAAGGAGCTCATCATCAGAGGTGGGCAGAACATCGCGCCGGCCGAGATCGAAGAGGTCGTGAGCGGCCATGCGCTTGTCGTCGACTGCGCGGTCGTTGGTGTCCCACATCAGCACCTAGGCGAAGTGCCCGCTCTCTTCGTGGTGAGCCGAGCCGGCTCCTGCGACGGCGAAGCAATCCTCACGCATTGCCGAAAGCACTTGTCCTCCTACAAGGTCCCCGAAACCGTATCCTTCGTGAGCGAAATCCCTCGCACGGGGTCCGGCAAGATCATGCGTTTCAAGCTTCGAACGTACTTCGACTCTCCCGCAAGAGGCAAATAACCCGATGACGACCCACGTACAGCCGCCTAGCGCAATGCCCAAGCTGAAGGACCCTACGTTGCTCCGCAACGGCGGCTTCGTCGATGGCGCCTGGACAGCCGCCGACAGCCGCGAGACGCTCGACGTCACCAATCCGGCGACCGGCGCCGTATTGACTACCGTGCCCAATATGGGAGCGACCGAAACGCGGCGCGCCATCGAGGCGGCCGACGCGGCGTGGGCCGGTTGGCGCGCACGAACAGCCAAGGAGCGCGCTGCGATCCTGCGGAAGTGGTTCGAGCTGATGATGGCCAATCAGGAAGATCTCGCGACCATCATGACGGCCGAGCAAGGCAAGCCGCTGGCGGAAAGCCGCGGTGAGATCGCTTATGCCGCATCCTTCATCGAGTGGTTCGCCGAGGAAGGCAAGCGCGTCTACGGAGACACCATCCCCGGATTCTCGTCTGACCGTCGCATCATCGTGCTGAAGCAGCCGATCGGGGTCTGTGCGGCCATCACGCCATGGAATTTTCCGGCAGCCATGATCACCCGCAAGGCCGGCGCCGCGCTGGCCGCCGGCTGCACGATGGTAGTCAAGCCTGCCAGCCAGACGCCGCTCTCCGCGCTGGCGCTCGCAGCGCTCGCCGAGAGGGCGGGCATCCCAAAGGGTGTGTTCTCGGTTGTGACGGGATCGGCCAGCGCCATCGGAGGCGAAATGACCTCCAATCCGACCGTGCGCAAAGTGACTTTCACCGGCTCGACCGAGATCGGGAAGAAATTGATGGCGCAGGCCGCCACCACCGTGAAGCGCACCTCCATGGAGCTCGGCGGCAATGCTCCCTTTATCGTGTTCGAAGACGCCGATATCGAGGCGGCCGTAAAGGGCGCCATCGCTTCCAAATATCGCAACGCCGGTCAAACCTGCGTATGCGCCAACCGCTTATTCGCTCAGGACAAGGTCTATGACGCCTTCGTCGCCCGCCTGACGGAAGCCGTAAATGCGATGAAGGTCGGGGACGGCTTCGAGGCCGACGTCATGATGGGGCCCTTGATCAACGGCACGGCGGTCGCAAAGGTCGAAGAGCACATCCTGGATGCGACGAAGAAGGGAGCTCGCGTCGTGACCGGCGGAAAACGCCATGCTTTGGGCCACTCCTTCTATCAGCCGACCGTGCTGGCCGACGCCAGACCCGACATGCTGATCTTCAGGGAAGAAACCTTCGGTCCAGTGGCGCCGGTTTTTCGCTTCTCGTCCGAAGAAGAGGTGATCAAACTGGCCAACGACACCGAGTTCGGTCTGGCCGCCTACTTCTACGGGCGCGACGTCGGTCGGATATTCCGGGTCGCCGAGGCGCTCGAATACGGCATCGTCGGCATCAACGAAGGCATGATTTCGAGCGAGGTCGCGCCCTTCGGCGGCATGAAGGAAAGTGGCAACGGGCGGGAAGGCTCCAAATATGGCATCGAGGACTATCTTGAGATCAAGTATCTCTGCCTCGGCGGGATTTAGAGTCCCCGGATTCGCCGAGGCGGGGGACCACGGCCAGATCGCATCCGGACGAACGCCACAGCGCCGCGCAGGGGGCGGATTGCGACGACCATCCCGGAATCAGGAGAAACCGGGCGGGCGCGCTGCGGCCTCGGGCTCCGGATCCTCTCCGCCTCCAACGTTTTGCCTCTTGGGCTCAGGCTTCACGATGGTGGCCTGCACTGGTCGGAGATCGCCACCGGCTGCCCGCTACGGTGCCGACCCCCGTTTCGACCGCTGGCTGACCCTGTCGACCCTCGCGGGCGCGGTCGTCGTCTTTGGCCTGCTCGGTGCGATCTTCCGGCACCGTCCTCTCCCGCTTCATGGCAGCGCGCGCTTCGCGTCCGAACGCGAAATCAAGGCCGCTGGCCTGCGATCCAAGGATGGCGTGCTGCTCGGCCGTAAGGACGGCGCGCTGCTCTGCTTCGGCGGATCGGAACACGTCCTGGTCTACGCTCCAACCCGCGCCGGCAAGGGGGTCGGCTACGTCATTCCGAACCTGCTCAATCGGCTGGATTCAGTCGTCGTGCTGGATGTGAAGAAGGAGAACTGGGAGCGCTCGGCCGGATTCCGCGCGGCCCACGGACAGGAGATCTATCTGTTTAACCCGCCCGACGAGAATGGTCGCACCGCGCGCTACGACCCACTCGGCTAACGGTGACGCACTGTCATACGAGTTGCCCGTGCAGTCGGGTACTATCCTCGCTCGGAGAATCGCTTCCTTGTTTGGAAATGGCCGCTAACCAATTGCTGTCTGATCGGCGCCTGAGCGCTGCGCCGCGGCAAATGCCAGAGCTTGCGGAGAGCCAGATCCAATGTAAACTAGTTCACAATTATTTTGACGGGTTGAAAGAGCGCCCGAGGGCGCTCTTTCAAGGGTTTTGACCGACGCAAAGAGTCAAAATCTCTGTGCAGAGGAACTAGGTCGGATTTTACGCCGCTTTAACACTGTTGAATGCGGCGCCCTATGATTGCGATACGACTGCTTTTTCTCTTGGGGGATCCCATGTTCGATCCAGCAACGATCGCGCTCCTGCGTGCCGTCCTCGATGAAGTCTGCGAAGAGGTTTCGCGGTTCGAATCCGGCACACGCGCCCACGTGGCGTCCAGGATCTTGGGAGCCGCCATGAACGGTGACACTTCGCCGGACAGGCTCAAGGTGATCGGTCGTGAGGCTCTCCACAAGGCGCCGACCATGTGGCGGTAGTTGGGAGGGGCACGGGGCCGTGAACTTCCAGGTCACGGTTCTCAAGATTCTGGTGAGCTATCCGGACGGTTTCGCCGTCATGGCGGACCTCAAGCGCGACATGGCCATCCTTGCAACGAGCGGACAAGATTGGGCTGAGCGGACCAAGCGGCTCTTCGCGAAGAGAGCCCTCCGGCATTTGGGGCGAACTGGGGACAAGACGCGCGTCTTGGCCGTGAAAGATCCGGCGACGCGAGGGCAACTCTGATAGCTCGCCGCCGGTGCCAACCACAACTAATCGTCAGGTTGACCAACGTGCAGTTTCTGGGCTCTACCGTCCTGGGTCTGAAGCTGACGTCCGAAGAAGTGGCGAGGCTGGAAGAGCGTTATGTGCCTCACAGAGTGGTCGGCTTGAAGTGAAGAGACCTAAATTCAGCATCCTACAGGTTATAAGTGGGCGAGCAGGTCAATAGGCTCTGTATCAGCGAAGATGTGTGCCATCGACCGACAGAGGCGGTGTCCCGGCGGCTGTTCAAAGATGTTAGCCGAACGTCGGCTCGCTATTGGACTGGAACAGTGAGGCGCTTCGCTCAAATCGCGCATGTGTCTCAGCCAGCTTGACTATTTCTGAACGTGCCTTCTCATTTTTAATCTTCATGAAGGCCGCAACAAAAACGAATCGATTCGTCGATTTCTCTGTCGTGATTCTTGTTTCTCACAAGTTCTCCAGGGCTGAGCGGAACGCTCTGCCGCGAGTCGCGGCTTTGCAGAGTGGAAGCAAGCCAGTGTCAAAAAAAGTGTCGGGGTCAGCGAGATCCCGGCACAGTCTGGGAGAACTTCATCGCGCAACCCTCGTCGAGTCGTCTGGCCAACTGACCGCCTGGCGCCCTTGCTCGCGACACTCGAACCATCAGATTTCAAGGATTTCCCGAACATCATCTGGAGAAGCGATCTCTCGTCCGCAGCCCCTCGCGATCAAGCATGTTCGGCGAACGAGCTCCTCGTTGGTCGGGCAGCCGTATTCTCTGTAAGAATAATCGCCGATTCCGGGAGCGATGTTGCCACCGCGCCTTGCTACGCCGTCGCACAGGTTCAGCAGATTTCCGCCAACGATGTTGGCGATCCAGCTATGACGGAAGCCCTTCGGCAGGAAGAGCAAGAACGCGTCCAATCCTTCGATCGTTCCAGGATGGCTCGTGAGATACGGACCGTCGGTCATGTTGAGCAGAAAGTAACCGGGCTCGGCCACAAGTCCCATTTCCATGAATGCTATCGCGCGTCGAACAAAGCCAATCGACCAGCAAGTCATCTTTGGCTTGATCCCGGCAGCCTTGAGGGAACGAAAGTAGTGTTCCACCGCGGCAGTGCGGTTTTCGTAGACACGATCAGAATGTGTGAAGGCAAGTTTGTCGCGATCGAATAGATCTAGATTGGTGCTTCCCGTGTCGATTGGGACAATATCCGGCTTGGTCGCGGGGTCCTTGGCAAGCTCGAGAATGCAGTTTATGCGCGCGTTCGGGTCGGTGTCGTTGGCGAAAAAGCCGAGTGTTGGTAGTATCAGTAGATCGCATTTTTGCCGGACCTTGCGAATGATCTCAGCGTTCTTCTCGGCGGTGTGGAGGGGGGACCCATCGTCCGCGCGAGCGTGAAAATGCAGAATTGACGCTCCTGCCTCGCGACAGCGGGCGGCAGTCTCGGCTATTTCATCTGCGGTCCACGGTACGTGGGGATTCCCATCGCGCATCGCATATTCATTCACGCGGGCCTCAATGATCATCTTCTTCAGCATTTTCGGTGCCTATTGCGAACGACCACGCGTACTCTGGTCTTGACTGACTTTCCGTGAGAGTAGGGCGCCATCGTCAAATACCCAAATGAGTTTTAAAGCCCCACTTGTGAGGAAAGCTCACAGCCGTTAGGGTGCGGTCTGTAGGAGGGGTCCGACAGTGCGTCCTAGGCCGTCTCTCAACGCGTTGAGGGCTTTCGAAGCGACCGCGAGATTGCGAAGCATGACTGCGGCCTCGCTTGAACTGTCCGTGACTCACGGGGCGGTCAGCCGGCATATCCGGTCGCTAGAGGAATTGCTGAGCGTCCCCCTGTTCGTGCGATCATCGTCCTCAACAGACCCGACGCCTGAAGGGATTCGGCTGGCGGAAGGTCTGACCGCCGCGTTCAATCTGATAGATGCGAGTGTTGAGCAGATCTTGCCTGGGTCGCTGACGGTTTCATGTTCGGCGACCATTATGATGTATTGGCTGATCCCACGCCTCGCGGCATTTCACGAAGCTCAAAGGGGCATCGATCTCCAATTCAACCTCAACTACGATCAAGTGGATTTCATCCGGGATAAAGTAAGCATCGCCATCCGTTCCAGCGTCATCACGCCGCCTCGAGACGTGATCATCAAGGAGCTTGCGCGGGAGTGGATTTCGCCAGTTTGCGCCGCGTCGTACGCGAAAACCAACAGACTCCAGGACCCTGGCGATATTGCGCGTTGCCGGCTGTTGGGAACGCGGACGCGGCCAGAGGCATGGTCAGACTGGCTCGACGAGATGCGGTTGCAGCAGGACATCCGTGTTCAGGACTCTTACGACCATTTCTATCTTCTCATCCAGGCCGCGCTGTGTGGGCTCGGCTTAGCGTTGGTTCCGACGATGTTCGTGCTTGAGGAGCTCAACAGTGGAAGACTGGTTGCGCCGTTCGGAAGCATCCCCGGCAAGCGTAAGTTGATACTCTGGACGGCCCCTCACGTCGTATCTCGCCCAGATAGTAGGGCCGTTTCCCATTGGCTCACACGGGAAATGTCCGCGACGGCCGAGATTTGCGCAACATTGGCCGGTGTCACCGCCTAGCGTTTTTTTTGCACTGCGAAGGCTTCGGTCGTGGGGGCGCCCAAGTGGCTTGGGCTTTGGCGGTGTAACTTTTCCTCACAGCTCGCTTCACTAATATCGTTTGCCGCTACGGCTTACCCGGGGGCAAGATATCAGCGTTCGTCACACCATCGGCTCCTTCGCCGGACGGATGAACGAGACGAAAACTCCGAAGAAGCGCAGCAAATCTCGACAGGGCGTCACAATGCGCAGCGATAGTCCTCGATCCGAATTCACGGCCCGATATCTGATCGAGACTGGCGATAGTCTCGAGAGGGCGGCGGAAGTCATCGCAGGAGAGCAGTCAAGCGGGACGTTTCTTTCGTTGCCCGGCGAAACGGACGAGCTGAAAAAGCGATCGCGCGCACGAGTGCTTCGCGTAACAGAGCTGCCATCCGTCGACACTCCGACCTTGCGCAGTTCCTTCGCCGAGCGGCGGTCATGGCCAAATGCGTTTCGGCGCGGCGAGATCGAAATCGCATTCCCAATCGATAACGTGGGCCGCAATATCCCGACGCTCATGGCGACGGTTGCTGGCAATCTATTCGAACTCGGTGAGATCACGGGGCTTCGGCTCCTCGACATCGGCCTTCCAGTCGACTACGCCGCCAGCTTTCCTGGTCCGAAGTTCGGTGTCGATGGGACCCGACGCTTGGCCGGTGTTTTTGATCGACCGCTGATCGGGACGATCTTGAAGCCAAGTATCGGTATGTCTCCATCTGAGACAGCCTCGCTGGTCGACAATATCTGCGAAGCCGGGATCGACTTTCTCAAGGACGATGAGTTAATCGCAGATCCGCCTCACGCGCCTTTTGAAGAGCGCCTGAAGGCGGTCTTTCCCGTCATCGAGAGGCATGCCGACCGGTTAGGCCGTAAGCCAATGTACGCGATCAATATCAGCGGTTCGGTCGACGACATGCGACGTCGCCATGACCTGGTGCTAGAGGCCGGCGGATCGTGCGTGATGGTGAGCGTCAATTGGTGCGGCTTCTCTGCGATTGAACATCTGCGAACCTACACGGAACTTCCGATTCATGGTCATCGCAACGGATGGGGCTTATTTACCCGCCATCCCTGGCTCGGCTTTGATTTCTTGGCATTTCAAAAGCTGTGGCGACTGACGGGCGTCGATCATCTGCACGTCAATGGTCTAAGGAGCAAATTCTGGGAGCCGGATGATTCTGTCGTCCTGTCTGCAAGCTCATGTCTCGCCACCTTTTCAGGTGTCAAACCGATGATGCCGGTCTTCTCTTCAGGGCAATGGGCGGGGCAAGCCGGAGACACATTCGAGCGCCTCGGAAGCGTAGACCTCATGCACCTCGCCGGCGGCGGCATCATGGGGCATCCTGGCGGCATCGCCGAGGGCGTCATGAGCTTGCGAGAGGCTTGGGAAGCGGCGGTCCAGGGTGTACCGGTAGCCGAATACGCAAAGACCCATCCGTCGCTTCAGCTCGCGCTTTCCAAGTTCGGGGGCGCGACGTGACGCAAGCTCGCTATCGGTTGGCATTCTACGGTGATGATTTCACGGGATCGACGGATGCGCTTGAGGTTGTCGCATTTGCTGGGCTCCGTGCTGCTCTCTTTCTCCGTCCTCCGAGCCCTGATGTTTTGAAGCATTTTGGGGACATCGACGTTGTCGGACTTGCCGGGGTGAGCCGTAGCATGTCTCCAGCGGAGATGACCGAACATCTGGAGAAGGATCTACGGTACCTTGCATCGCTTCGCGCGCCGATCGTTCACTACAAGGTGTGCTCGACCTTTGACAGCTCGCCGGGGATTGGCAGCATCGGTCGAGTGATCGAAATCGCAAAGTCTATCTTCGGCGATACAGTTCCGATCGTTGGCGGCACACCTTCGCTTCAAAGATACTGCATTTTTGGAAACCTGTTTGCTCGGTCTGGAACCGATGGGAATGTCTATCGCATCGATCGGCATCCGGTCATGAGCGTTCACCCAGTGACGCCCATGAACGAAAGCGATCTGGCGGTTCACATTGCACAGCAGGCGGCGCTCAGGATCGAGAAACTAACATCTCCGGTCCTCGACCAGGGCTTTGAAGCGGCCGCTCGGCGATTCAATGATCTGGCGGAGGGCGGGGCGGACGCGATCCTGCTGGACTCCGTGAATGCGTCGCAGCTTACTCAGGTCGGGCGGCTCATAGCTGATTGGGCTGGGGTGAGCGGAAGTGCATTCGTGGTTGGGCCGTCAGGTGTGGAGTATGCCCTGACGCAATGGTGGCGGGAGGCTGGTGTAATTCCCCCACCTTCCGGCGCCTATGGCGACCCAGCTGCGATCGATCAAGTACTGGCCGTGTCGGGCAGCGCCTCACCTGTGACGGCGTTGCAGATCGATGCCGCCGTGCGGGCTGGATTTGCGGAGGTGCCTCTCGACGCTGCTGCTCTGCTCGATGATAGCCAAACTATTGCAGTCGCGAGGCAAGTCGTCGGACGTGCCGTCTCACTTCTCAAAGAAGGGCGCAGCGTCATATTGCACACAGCCCGTGGTCCCAATGATCCCCGGATCGGAAAGATGATCGGCATGCTCGTCAGCGGCGGCATGTCACGCGAGCTCGCCAAGCATGAAGGTGGGCGAAACCTCGGTCGGAAGATTGGTCAGCTCGTTAGTGACATCCTCGAGGAGGTGCCCTTGAAGAGGTTGTTGTTGTCCGGTGGCGACACGTCGAGCCAGGTCGCACAGCTCCTGGACATCGATGCGCTTGAAATTGAAGCCCGCGTAAGTCCTGGCGTCCCACTTTGCCGAGCCAAGTCGATCCGCGGACGTCTCGACGGACTTCAGATAGCATTCAAAGGCGGTCAACTGGGCGACGAAGAGTTCTTCAAACGCGGGTGGCTGGGCAGGGTTCAATAACAACGAAACAGGGAGGATGCCGATGCGTGGCCCAACGATGTCTTCAGGCGGCGTCGCCGTGCACGATGGCGCCGTCGGCGTGACCTCGCATACGCCCTTGGGAGAGGTCATGGAGAGTTCACGCCAGAACGTCTTGCATACGATCGCGGACGGCACCGACAAACTGCTCGGCCGCATTCTTGAGGTCTGCGTCAGCATACTGCTCTCGGCCGAGATTCTGCTGTTGTTTGCGGGAGTCCTGGCACGTTACGTGTTCCTCAAACCTATCATTTGGTCGGATGAGCTGGCTTCCATGCTGTTTCTCTGGCTGGTGATGCTGGGCACCGCGATAGCGTTGCGACGCGGCGAGCACATGAGAATGACAGCACTATTCGCATTTGTGTCTCCTCGGACGCGGGCTCATCTCGACGCAATCGCGCTGGCCGCATCATTGGGGCTGGTCATCCTGCTGTTTCCGGCCACGCTCGAGTACGCAATCGAGGAAGCCATCGTTAGAACCCCGGCGATGGACCTCTCGAACGCGTGGCGAGCGTCCGCCGCTCCCGTCGGTTTTGGTTTGATGGGCGTATTCGCACTCCTCCGCCTCGTGCGAATGGGTGATGCAAGACAGGTCCTAACAGCACTCGCCATAGTCGCGCTGCTTGTCGGCATATTTTGGCTTCTTAAGCCCCTCTTTGCGCCGCTCGGCAACGCAAACCTCATAATCTTCTTCGTGGTTGTGGTGGCCTGCGCCGTCTTCACGGGCGTTCCGATTGCCTTTTCCTTCGGTTTGGCAACATTCGGCTATCTCATGCTTACGACCAGGACCCCGCCGCTGATCATCGTGGGCCGTATCGACGAAGGCGTCAGCCATCTGATCCTGCTTTCAGTCCCACTGTTCGTGTTTCTCGGTCAACTCATTGAAATGACGGGCATGGCACGGGCCATGGTTGCCTTCCTTGCCAGCCTGTTGGGTCATGTGCGCGGGGGCTTATTGTACGTCCTCGTCGGAGCGATGTACCTCGTTTCGGGCATCTCCGGATCGAAAGCCGCGGACATGGCCGCGGTGGCGCCGGTCCTGTTCCCGGAAATGAAGCGTCGAGGCGCGAACGAAGGAGATCTCGTCGCGCTGCTGGCGGCGACTGGTGCCCAAACCGAAACGATTCCGCCGAGCATAGTTCTCATAACGATCGGCTCGGTTACTGGTGTCTCCATTGCGGCTCTGTTCACGGGGGGGCTTCTTCCTGGCGTCATCCTGGCGATCACCCTTTGCTGCGTAATCGCTTGGAGATACCGCAACGAGGACCGCAGCCTTGTCCGTCGCGCCTCGGCCAAGGAAATCGGCATGACGTTCCTGATCGCGGTACCGGCAATCGCCCTGCCTTTCGTCATTCGATCTGCGGTCATCGAAGGCGTCGCGACGGCGACCGAAGTCTCCACTATTGGGATATTCTATTCGATTGTTGTTGGCGCTCTATTCTACAGGCAATTCGATTGGCGGCGGATCAAGCCAATGCTCGTCGAGACTGCGAGCCTTTCTGGCGCCATCCTCTTCATCATCGGCACCGCGACGTCGATGGCCTGGAGTCTGACGCAATCTGGTTTCTCTCGTTCTCTCGCGGTGGCGATGAAGCAGTTGCCCGGTGGGTCGACGAGTTTCATGGCAGTGTCCATTGTGGCCTTCGTGGTGCTTGGCAGCGTTCTCGAAGGTATTCCGGCCATTGTGCTCTTTGGTCCACTGCTTTTCCCGATAGCTCAAGCCCTCGGGATCAATCTCGTTCACTATTCGATGGTTGTCATTCTTGCGATGGGTGTGGGTCTCTTCGCGCCGCCTTTCGGCGTCGGCTACTACGCCGCGTGCGCAATCAGCCGGGTGAACCCGGACGCCGGAATGAGACCCATCCTTGGTTACATGTTGGCCCTGTTGATTGGACTTGTGATCGTGGCGTTGGTCCCGTGGATATCAACGGGGTTCCTGTGAGCGCAAAGCTTCCCAACAAGTGATGTCAGGCTAAGCAACTTAAAGAATGGAGGAAACAATGAAGAGTGTAAATCGCAGGATGCTCTTGCAGGGAGCAGCGTCTGTAGCTTTGGCCGCCGGCACCGGATTGACAGTCCGGCCTGCCCGGGCCGCAGAATTTAAGCTCCGATGGGGGTTCAACCTGGCCGAGTCGCATCCGATCACGGCACGTGCCCGGGAAGCTGCGGAGCGCGTGATGTCTGAAACAAAGGGCCAGGTGGAAATCAATGTGTTTCCCAACAACCAACTCGGCGGCGACACGGACATGCTGTCGCAGTTGCGCGCTGGCGGCCTCGATCTATTCCTCAACTCCGGAATCAACGTTCTCTCGACGATCGTTCCATCAGCGTCGATCTACGGATTGGGATTCATCTTTCCGGACTATGATGCCGTCTGGAAGGCCATGGACGGAGAACTCGGCGATGCGTTGCGAGTCGCCATCGGGAAGGCCAACCTCGTGCCAATGGCCAAGATGTGGGACAACGGTTTCCGCAACATTACGACAAGCTCGAAGCAGATCAATACGCCGGCGGACCTGAAGGGTGTCAAAATCCGGGTACCCGTCGGCGCGCTTTGGACTTCCATGTTCCAGGCCTTCGGCGCGGCACCGACTGCGATCAACTACAGCGAATTGTACTCCGCTCTTCAGACAAAGATCGTTGATGGCCAGGAAAATTCGCTGGCGAACATTTCCACCGCAAACCTGTTCGAAGTTCAGAAATACTGTGCTCTGACGGGCCACATGTGGGATGCCTTCTTCTGCGTGGCCAACAAGCGAAATTGGGAAGCCATCCCTCAAAATCTCCGTGACGTCATAGCCGCGGCAATTAATGACGCTGCGATGGCCGAAAGGAGGGACATGGCATCGCTGGCAACGTCGCTGCGCGGTGATCTAACAAAGAAGGGCCTAATATTCAACGAGCCCGACGTCGGCGCGTTCCGAGACGCGCTTCGCACGGCAGGCTTCTACAAGGAATGGCGGGCCAAATATGGTGAGGAGTTGTGGACGACCCTCGAGCGCACGACGGGGAAACTAACCTGAATACGAAGAAGCGGGAGTTAGACTGATATGAGATTGAACAACAAGGTGGCGCTCGTCACCGGCGGGGCGCGCGGTATCGGCTTTGCGATCTCGAAGGCGTTGGCGCGCGAGGGAGCTCGCATTGCGATTGCGGATATCAACCCGGACGGCGCCAAAGCGGCGGCGGCGACACTTGAAAATGCCGATCGCGACCATTTGGGGCTGAGAGTCGACGTGGCCGATCAGGGGTCGGTGGGCGAATTGATGGACGAATTGACCAGCCGCTGCGGCGGAATGGACATTCTGATCAACAACGCCGGAATCGGCGGCAACACCCCGTTTCTCGACATAAAGCTCGAGGATTGGCAACGAATGATCTCGATCAACCTGACCGGGGCGTTCATTGTGGCGCAATCCGTGTCGCGCCAGATGGTTAAGCAAGGGCGCGGCGGCAAGATCATAAACATCGCGTCGCTCTCCGGTCAGCGCGGCGGGAACGGACGCGGCGCATATGGCGCGGCAAAAGCCGGGTTGGAGTTGCTGACAAAGGTCATGGCGGTCGAACTTGCCCAGTACCGCATCAACGTCAACAACATTGCTCCGGGAGCAATCGAGACCGAAATGGCGAAGACTGCGCACGATCCGGCAACGCGTCGAGCGTATGAATATCTGATTCCAATGAGCCGCTATGGAACTCCGGAAGAGATCGCTGACGCAGCAGTCTTCCTGTCATCGGACGAGAGCAGGTATGTCCACGGCCACACGTTGAACGTCGACGGCGGCTTCCGTGAGGCCGGCCTGATGTTCGGGCCTGACAAGACACCTCCTCGGTAGTTTGCTCCTGGGGTCGTTTCGTTCGGAGCTAACCCGCGTTGTCGATAGAGAGGCTGTTCAAGTGCGTCGAAATCGCCGAGCCAAAATCGTAGCCACCGTTGGGCCAGCGTGCTGCGAGCCAGAGATGCTTCGAACGTTGTTCGAGGCTGGTGTCGACACCTTTCGCCTCAACTTCAGTCACGGGGTGAGGGAGGACCACGCCAAGGTGCACGCGGCGATACGTGCGCTCGAAGTTGAAACGGGCCGGCCAATCGGCATCTTGCTTGACCTTCAGGGTCCGAAGATTCGGATCGGGGCATTGCGTGATGGAAGCCTCACGGTAGCGGCAGGTGAGACCATTAAGTTCGTCCAGGGAGGCTCCGTTGGCGATCGGACTGCTATCCCGTTGCTGCATCCAGAGGTGTTTGCGGCTGCGGCACCTGGTCACGATCTGCTGATCGACGATGGCCGCCTGCGCGTTCGCGTTAAGGCGCTCTTCAGTGACAGTCTCGAAGCCGAGGTAATAGTTGGCGGGAAGCTCTCCAACCACAAGGGCGTTAACCTTCCGGGGACAATCCTGGATGTGTCCCCGCTTACCCCAAAAGACCGAGCGGACCTCGACTTCGGCCTTCGTCTCGGCGTCGAATGGGTCGCGCTGTCGTTTGTGCAGCGACCAGGAGATCTTCTCGAGGCGAGGGGGCTGATCGGAGACCGCGCAGGGCTCATTGCAAAGATTGAGAAGCCGGCTGCTCTCGATCGGATCGACGACATCATAGGCTTGTCAGACGCGGTCATGGTGGCGCGGGGCGATCTTGGCGTCGAGATTCCCCACGAAGACGTCCCTGGTCGGCAGAAGGAGCTGGTGCGAGCCTGTCGATTGGCGGTCAAGCCCGTGATCGTGGCCACCCAGATGTTGGACTCCATGGTGTCTTCGCCGACGCCGACTCGCGCAGAAGCGTCCGATGTTGCGACTGCCATCTACGATGGAGCCGACGCCGTGATGTTGTCAGCGGAGTCCGCCGTCGGCCACTATCCACGCGAGGCGGTGGAGATGATGGATCGCATCATCCGCAGCACCGAGCGTCATAAGATGTATCGTTCCATTGTCGATGCCTTGCGTCCCGAGGAGGAGCAAACGCCACCCCACGCAGTGGCCGCCGCTGCGGCGGCCTTGGCCTCAGCGATCCATGCGGCGGCCATCGTCGTGTACACGTCCGGAGGCACGACCGCGGCGCGCATCGCCCGCCGCCGTCCAGATGTGCCTGTGCTTGCCGTTACCCCCAGCTCGGACACTGCTCGTCGTCTGTCTCTCCTTTGGGGAACGCACAGTGTGTTCTCCTCCGACGTAAGCAACTACGAGGAAATGGTGTCCCGCGCTGTCTCTACTGCGGTCGGGGCGCGTTTCGCGCAGAGCCTGGACAACGTAGTGATCGTTGCGGGAATCCCGTTCGCGCAGGCTGGAACCACGAACAATATCCGCGTCATCGCGGTACCTTGAATCTTTGAAGTGGCCCCGTCTTTGAACGCGGGGCCTCGACCGGCTGGATCAGATTCATTCGAATGTTGCGAGGCAGCCACCGGATGTCGATGAATGGCGGACCGACAGTGATCGATAGCAAGTTGCGAGATGAAATCTGCCGCTTCGGCCGCTCCCTGTTCGAGCGCGGACTCACGCCGGGATCGTCCGGCAATATCAGCGTCAGGCTTGATGGCGGCGGTTGGCTCGTGACGCCCACCAACGCATCGCTCGGATTCCTCGATCCCGATAGGATCACGCGGCTCGACGCGCAGGGAAGCGTTCTATCGGGGGATGCGCCGACGAAGGAAGTCCCGTTGCACGCCGCGCTGTACCAGACCCGAAGTGCGGCTCGCTCCGTGGTGCATCTTCATTCGACTCATTCGGTCGCGGTATCGATGTTGCCCGAGGTCGATCCGCGGGCTGTCCTGCCCCCCATGACCCCCTATTACCTCATGAGATGTGGTCGAACCGCTCTGGTGCCGTACTATCGGCCAGGCGATCCCACCGTTGCGAATGCGATCAAAGGGCTCGCGGGGAAATATTCCTCCGTCTTGCTCGCCAACCACGGTCCGGTGGTCGCGGGCGACACGTTAGAGGCTGCGGTCTTCGCGACCGAAGAATTGGAAGAAACCGCGAGGCTCTACCTGCTGTTGCGCGGACTCAATCCCCGCTACCTATCTCCGGAGCAAGAACAGGATCTGGCGAAGGCGTTCAAGCTTTCATTTCCGGATCATTCTCACTAGGGCGTGTACTCATGAACTGACAAAGAACTAGGGGAGGAGCTGGCTCGTTGCACCGGCGTTGGAGCGGTTCCTCGGGTCGACAGCGCCGAGTCGTTCTCACAACTCAGTGAAGGAGCGCGCTATGTCCTGGAAGTCGAGTTGGTACATCGTGTCCAACAAGGACGCACGGTCCAACCGGAGTTTTGTGCCGCCAAACGCATAGGCGCTCCTGTCTTTGAGGCCGACAACAGCCGATCCGCTAAGCGGTGCCAGCGTGTCCCCGTACTCGATGTGATCGGCAAAGCTGCAAAGGCCGTTCAGTGTCTAAGGCAGCGTAGGGTCAATCGTACCTGCATCAGCGAACCGGAAGGAAATCTGGGCGATGCGAAAGACGAAGCGCCTTTGCAGATCCCAGCGGAATTTGTGCGCACCTATAGTGCCGCCATCGACGCGCTTACAGCGACGATAATCAATGCACAGGCCGGGTTAAACTGGCTGAGCGCTCAACCGCCAGATCTGGAGCAAGTCCGGCGGGCGCTCAATGCTATCGCTAACGACGGTAAGCGAGCGGGCGATATTGTGGTTCGACTTCGGACGTCCATGAATAGGTCCCTAGCGGATGACGCTCTTGATCGTTGAGCTCATACCTCTGACTTGTCAAAGCAAGGTCGCCTTTCGGGCCAGACCTCAGTCGATGCCCGCTTTCGCGCCGGCGTTAGTGCAAAAGCAGATGGCAAACGCACTCAGATCCGCAGCGTTCCGATTTGAGTGCACGCCCTGGTTTGGCATGCCTCCTTCATCGCGGACCGTGCAGCGTCTTCGCGTACGTGGCGCCGGCTACGCGAGCCCCTTCCGCTCGCTAAGAGCGCTTTTCTGCGTTAGTTCGCATCGGATCGGAAGCTCTTCACGACCGCTCGGGATTGACAATGGACGTGCGTGTCCATTAACGTATACATTAATAACTACATCGATAACTGCGTGACGGGAGGATCTGGATGGTTAATCTGTTTAAGAAGTCAGTCGTTGCTGCTGTTGCAGTCGCACTTGCCACGGCCGTTGTCCCGCCAGCTTATTCAGCCGACATCGCCGCAGCGCTCAAGGACATCGAAGATCACCCGGCGCCCGGCCCGAACGGCGAGAAGCCGGTCCTAGCGAGCGACGTCAAGCTGACTCCCGAGGAGATCGCTAAGGTAAAGTCGATGAACGCGACTGCGGCTATCGTGATGCACTATACGGCGTCCGATTGGGCCAAGGCTCAGATGGCCGGCCAAAAGGCGGCTCTCGACGAACTTGGCATCAAGATCATCGCAATTACCGACGCCGGCTACAAGGCCGAGCAACAGGTCTCCGATATCGAGACGGTGATGGCGCGCAAGCCGAATGTGATGATCTCGGTTCCAGCCGAGCAGAGCGCTACGTCAGCCGCCTACAAACGAGCTGCTGCCGCAGGAATCAAGATCGTCTTTCTCGATCAAACCGGTGCCGGCATGGTGCCCGGAAAGGAATACGTAAGTCTCGTCTCCTCGGACAATCGCGGCATGGGGAAGGCCGCGGCGCTGCTCATGGCGCAAGCGCTCAACGGCAAGGGGAATATCGGATTGATCCCGCACGCATCCGACCTGTTCGCGACGAAAGAGCGCGTGGTCGGGTTCAAGGAGGCGATCAAGGCGTATCCGGACATCAAGGTGGTGGTGGAACAGGGAGTCGGTGGGCCCGACTTCGCTGGCGAGTCCGAGCGGATCGCATCGGGAATGCTTACCGCTCATCCCGAGTTGAACGGAATCTGGGCAGTTTGGGATGTGCCGACCGAGGGAGTGCTGGCCGCGGCGCGTGCGAGCGGACGCGCTCCCAAGGATCTGGCAATCACGACCTGCGACCTCGGGGTCAATATCGCGATCGACATGGCAAAGAACGGCTTCGTTCGCGGAACCGGATCGCAGCGACCCTACGGAGCCGGCTACGCCGAAGGTATACTCGCTGGGTATGCGTTGCTTGGCAAGGAGGCGCCGGCCTACGTGGTTCTTCCCGCGCTCGCGGTATCGAAGGAGAGTCTCATCGCAGCCTGGCCCAAGTCCAATGGTACCGAGCCTCCCAAGGTGGTCACGGACGCGATGAAGTAGCAGGGCAAGAAGAACCCACCTCGCGATGTGAGGACCAGCGTGATGACCAAAGGTGCTGCCGCAGTCGAGATGACCGGAATCAAGAAGTCATTCGGCGGACTCAATGTCCTCCGCGGTGTAGATTTCTCCGTCGATCGCGGCACGGTTCATGCCCTGATGGGAGAGAACGGCGCTGGCAAGTCCACGCTGCTCAAAATCCTTCAGGGAGTACTTACGCCGACCGAGGGCTCCATCTCCGTCTTCGGTCGGCCGATGAGCACCCATAGCCCCGAGATGTCTCGATCTCTCGGGATCGGAATGATCTTTCAAGAGCTGAGCCTCATTCCTTCGCTCACGATAGCGCAGAACATCTTTCTCACGCGAGAACCGCGACGATTCGGCATCTTCGTGGACGACCGTGCCGCCGCGACACGGGCCCGAGCTTTGATGGCGGAATTGGGACTCGATCTTGAGCCGAATAGCCCGGTCGAGAAGTTGAGTACCGGCCAAATGCAAATGGTCGAAATCGCGAAAGCGATTTCGCAAAATGCGAGGGTACTCATCATGGACGAGCCCACCTCGGCGCTCAGTGCGTTTGAGGTGGAGCATCTGTTCAGCCTGCTGAAACGCCTCACGGCAGACGGCGTCGCCATCATCTACGTCTCGCACCGCATGGACGAAATCTACCGGGTCGCCGAACACGTAACGATCCTTCGCGATGGCCGCAACGTCGCGACCGCCTCTCTGAAGCAGATGCAGATTCAGGATCTTGTCGAGCACATGATCGGCAAGCGCGTCGGGACGTTCGACTGGCGTCCGCGGACCGTCGATCGTTCTCGGCCTCCGGTCCTTGAACTGCGCAATGTTTTCGGGGCAGAAAAACCAATAGACGTCTCGTTCAAGCTGCACGCAGGCGAGGTGCTGGGTATCGCGGGCCTACTCGGATCCGGACGAAGCGAACTTGCGCGGGTCATGTTCGGCATCGACCGGAAAGTGTCCGGCGAGATCAGGGTGAAGGATAGACCGATCGACATCGATCGGCCGCGCGCGGCAATGGACGCGGGCATCGCGCTGATACCGGAGAGCCGATCGCGCGAGGGATTGATCGTTGCCCATAGCGTGCAAGCCAACCTCGCTCTTCCGAGGATCGACGATCTCGTTCGGGGGCCTTTGCTCGACAATGCCGAGGAAACGGCGTCGACGAAGAATATTATTCAGAAATTGAGAATCAAGACAGAAACGGGCGCCGTCCCAGTGCGGACTCTCTCCGGTGGAAACCAGCAGAAGGTCGTGCTCGGCAAGTGGATGGCAACCAATCCCGATATTTTAATCCTGGATGAGCCTACTGCGGGCATAGACGTGGGCAGTAAATCGGAGATCGTTGAACTCATTCGCGGGCTGGCCGACGAAGGGCGCGCCATCGTCATGATTTCCTCGGAGATTGCCGAGCTACTCGCCGTAAGCGACCGGGTCCTGATCATGAGTGACGGCCGTCTCGTCAGAGAAGTAACGAGGGACGAGATATCGAGCTGGACGGATGGCGAAGATCACTCCGACTCGGACGGCGGAACGCGCATCGCGAAGGCGGAGCACGGCTTGCAAGTCCTGATTCAAGAGGTTCGGCTCAATGCTGCAGCGCGCTGAAGAGAACGGTACGCCGGTGATGACGACAGCGTCCAGGGATCCCGCTCGGAAAAGGTGGAGTTTTTCGTTCCTTGCGAACTGGAGGCAGTATGTCGTCTACATCGGCTTCGCTCTAATTTTTGCAGTGTTTGCAGTCGTCTTGAGCGATCGCGGATTTCTGTCAGCGAACAATCTGCTGAACATCACGCGACAGACGGCAATCATCTCCATCATGGCGATGGCGATGACGTTCGTGTTGTGCGCCGGCGAGATCGATCTGTCGGTGGGCGCAATCGCCGGCTTGGCATCCGTCATCTCCAGTATGGCACTCAGTCGCTACGGGTTGATCCCGGGCGTCCTGGCTGGGCTCGCCACAGGCTTGGTCGTGGGCGCGGTAAACGGCGGACTCACCGCTTGGATCGGTATTCCTTCCTTCCTCGTAACCCTCGGAATGATGGGATTCGCGCGTGGGCTGGGTATGTGGACGAGCGGAACCTCGCCGGTGCCGGTCATAGACGATACGTTCATCGTTATCTTCGGTTCGGGCAACATCGGTCCCGTGCCCGTATTGGTGTTTTGGGTAGCTATACTTGGGACGATCGCTCACATCACGTTGCGCAAGACTCCTTTCGGTAGAAAAGTCCTGGCTACTGGCGGCGGCGAAACCGCGGCCCGCTACAGCGGCGTCAAGACGCGTACGGTGAAATTCCAGGCGCTTCTGATTACCGCAACCGCGGCATCGATCGCCGGAATGCTCTATGCGGGGCGACTCCAATCGGGGCGTTTTCAACTCGGGGAGGGAGACGAGCTTTCCGTCATTGCCGCTGTCGTTCTGGGCGGTACAAGCCTGTTCGGCGGAGCCGGCACCGTCGTGGGATCGATCGTCGGGGCCCTGCTGATTGGCGTGATCAACAATGGCCTGATTCTGTTGGGACTCGATTTCAGCCAGCAACTTATGGCGAGGGGCGTGCTGATCGTCTTGGCCGTGGCGCTGGGTCGCAACCAGCGCTCTTGATCGGGCGAGAGCTTACTAATCGAGAAGGGAAGTGCAGATGACCTTAGTGATCGTGACCGGCGGCAGCGGAAAATTGGGCAGGGCCTGCGTCCGTGATCTACTGGATCGCGGTTATAGCGTGGTCAACGCCGACGTCTCGCCTCCTGAGCAGCGCATCTGCCCCTTCGTCGAGGTCGACCTCACGAGCCTGGACCGCACGGTCGAACTGCTCTCGGGCATGGATTGGAATCACAATCGTCGCGTCGACGCGATTGTACATCTCGCGGCTATTCCGATGCCGGGCGTGAAGCCCAGCGGCGAGGTTTTCAGAATAAATACATTGACCACGTACAACGTTTTTGAAGCCGCGCGGCGTCTTCAGATCCGGAACGTCGTCTGGGCCTCAAGCGAGACCCTGCTCGGTCTCCCTTATGAGAATCCGCCTCCTTACCTTCCGGTAGACGAGGACTATCCTGCGCGACCGGAAACCGCGTATTCGCTGTCCAAGGCGGTCGGCGAGGAATTGGCGCGCCAATTCTGCAGGTGGGACTGCGAAACGAAGATCATATGCCTCAGGTTCTCGAACGTAATGGATCCATCGGAATACGCCGACTTCGCCTCGTTCGATCCGGAAGTCCGGAAATTCAATCTATTTGGCTACATCGACGCGCGCGATGGGGCGCAGGCCGTTCGGTTGTCGCTCGAGTCCGACTTGAAGGGAGCGCAGGTCTTCGTGATAGCGAATCAGGATACAGTCTTTCCGACGCCGAGCGCCGAACTCGCTGCGAAGTATTTTGCCGGAGTGCCGTTCAAGAGAGCAGTCAGCGGAAACGAAACGCTCCTCTCGATCGATAAGGCGCGTCGGATGCTTGGGTATGCCCCGTCCCATAGCTGGCGAGAATCTAAATGAACGAGGTCTTCCCGAATAGACAGCGGCTGGGACGAGGGTCGAAACATGCGTATCTGCAGGAGTTACGCGAAGCTTCCAAGCGGATCAGGTGTCAGTTTCCTTGAGAGCACGTACCAGCCACGACCTGAATGTCGCGATCTTCGGAACGTTCGCGCGGGATCGCCGGTAGACGAGACTATGACACTTTATCCGCCTGCCGGCTGGGCCGAACGGCATGACAAGGCGGCCGTCCTCCAGCTCGCGCTGCACCAGAAGACGGCTTTCCAAACAGACACCGAGGCCATCCACTGCGGTGCTGATCGCCATGAACGAGCGGTCGAAGCGGGGGCCTCGTTCGAGATCTAATTCTACGTCTTTGTCTTCGGCCCAGTGTCGCCACCTATAGAGATTGACCTCCGAGTGGATGAGGACGTGCTTCTTTAGGTCAGCAGGTGTTCGAATACGCGAGGCACCCTTCATCAATTTGGGCGAGCATAAGACGACGATCGTTTCGAGTGGGAAGGGATCGACCCCGAGATACGCGGCAGGGACGAACGTCCCATAGCGAATGTCGATGTCGACCGCATCGCCTCCAAGATCGGCTGCATCGCCTGACGCGTTGAGCCTAAGATCGATTGCGGGATTGAGAGCGCCGAACCTGGACAATCGTGGCATGAGCCATTGGCTCGCAAAGCTCGGAACGGAGTGTATCGTGAGGATATCACTTTTACCCCGTCGCGTGATCGTATGGGTTGCCGCCTCTATTCGTCCGAGCGCCTCGGAGATCTCATCGGCATATTTGCTGCCGATGTCCGTTAGCATGACGGCCCGATTGATGCGGTGGAATAGCTGCACGCCGAGCGCGTCTTCCAATGATCTTATCTGATGGCTCACCGCCGAGGGTGTCAGGCTCAACTCGTCCGCAGCACGAAGAAAGGATCCGAGACGTGCCGCGGCCTCGAAAATTTGGATGGCGCGAAGTTGCGGAAGCTCGGACAAGTCAAATGAGTCCTATTCATCTAACCCATTGTTTAATTCTTTTGTTGCGATTGGGCAAGGGGGCTACGGTCTCGAACGAAATAGCGGACGGATAACCCGCAGAAATCGGAGAAACGCCCAACCTGCTCGCAGCCGAGCGGATATCCGATCATGCGTAACGGGTTCGCGATGCGAAAGGACCTTTAGGCCTTCGCTGTTTCACAACGCAACACGGGCGCAGCGACATGGCAGACCAGGGTCACAACATTTCATTGAGCGAACGAGCCCGTCGCATCAGGTGCAACGCGCTGCGCATGGGCGAAGTACAAGGACAGGGTTACATTGCGCAAGCGCTCGACATCGCCGATGTCCTGGCGACGGCCTACTTCCACGCTATGCGCTACAAACCTGAAGATCCGGAATGGGACGGCCGCGATCGCTTCCTGCTCTCGAACGGCCACTATGCCATCGCGCTGTATGCGGCCCTGATCGAGGCCGGGATCGTCCCGGAGAGCGAACTCGAGACGTATGGGTTCGACGATAGCCGGCTGCCCATGTCCGGAATGGCGAGCTACACGCCGGGAATGGAGATGTCCGGGGGTTCGCTAGGGCTCGGTCTGACCATCGCGGTCGGCAAGTGCCTGGGTCTCAAGAGGCGAGGATCCGACAGCCGCGTTTACACGCTCTTCTCCGACGGTGAGCTCGACGAGGGCTCGAAGTGGGAAGCGATGATGTCGGCCGCCCACTACAAGCTCGACAATCTTATCGCCATCGTGGACGTCAACAATCAGCAGGCCGATGGACCGTCCAAGCAGATGATGGGCTTCGAGCCGCTCGCTGACAAGGTGCGGGCATTCGGTTGGTTCGTGCAACGCGTCGACGGTAACGATCTCGACGCAGTCGTCGCGGCTTTCGATGCAGCGAAGACGCACGAAGGACCCCGGCCTCGAATGATCATCGCTGACACTCTGATGGGCAAAGGAGTCCCGTTTCTCGAGGCCCGCGAACGAAACCATTTCATGCGCGTCGATGCGAACGAATGGAAATTGGCCCTAGAGGCGCTCGGCGAAGGGAGGTCGGCATGAAGCTGGAAAAGACCAGCGGCGTGGCGGCACCGACTAAGCCGCGCCTCACCACCTCGGCGATGATCGCGTCGATCGCGGCCGAGGGTCAGGCGACGAAGCCCGCTCCTTTCGGCCACGCGCTCATCGAGGTCGCCCGCCGACGTCCGGAGATCATCGGAATGACGGCAGATCTCGGCAAATATACCGATCTTCACGTCTTCGCCAAGGAGTTTCCCGATCGCTACTACCAGATGGGCATGGCCGAACAGCTTCTTTTCGGCAGCGCATCGGGTCTCGCGTCAGAGGGTTTCATTCCGTTCGTCACGACGTACGCAGTCTTCGCGTCGCGTCGTGCCTACGACTTCATCCATCAGACGATCGCGGAGGAGAACCGCAACGTCAAGATCGCCTGCGCGTTGCCCGGCCTGACGTCGGGCTACGGGCCGAGCCACCAGGCGACCGAAGATCTCGCACTGCTGCGGGCGATGCCCAATATGATGGTCATCGATCCCTGCGACGCCTTGGAGATCGAGCAGGTCGTGCCGGCGATCGCCGAGCACAAGGGCCCGGTCTACATGCGCCTCCTGCGCGGACAAGTGCCGCTCGTGCTCGACGAGTACGGGTACCAGTTTGAACTCGGCAAGGCGAAGCAATTGCGCGACGGTGAAGACGTCCTCATCATATCGTCCGGCCTGCTGACGATGCGTGCTCTTGAGGCAGTGAAGCTGCTTGCGGCCGATCGCATCAAAGCGGCGGTACTGCATGTTCCGACCATCAAGCCGCTCGACGTGGAAACCATTATGGCAGCCTGCAGAAAGTCGGGGCGCGCCGTGGTTGTCGCGGAGAACCATTCGGTCATCGGCGGGCTGGGCGAAGCCGTCGCGGCGGTTCTGATGCGCGAGCGCATATATCCAGCTTTCCACCACATCGGACTTCCGGACGAGTTTCTAGCCGCCGGCGCACTTCCGACGCTTCACGATCGCTACGGTATTTCCGCCAGCGCGATCACGAATAGCATCAAGTCATGGCTTTGATTGAGGACGAAATGCAACAGCAGAGCTCACCCACTTCCGCGACGAAGCGGATCGGCTTCATCGGGCTCGGATCGATGGGCTCACAGATGGCGCGTAATCTGTGTGCTCGCGGCTTTCGAGTGAAGGGCTTCGACGTCCGCGCCGACGCACGCGCCGTGCTCGAGGAAAACGGAGGGACCTGGGCCGGGTCCGTGCGGGACGTGGCATCGGATTGCGACTTTCTGCTGCTGATGGTGGTGAACGTTGTGCAGGCCGAACAGATTCTCTTCCAGTCCGGAGCCCTCGACGCATTGCCGGCAACCGCGACCGTCGTCTTGATGGCCACGTGTCCGGCCGCGGAGGTCGAACGGATTGCGACCCAGGTTGCGGCGAAGGGACGACGTTTCGTCGACGCTCCTGTATCGGGCGGCGTCGCGGGTGCGGCATCCGCCGGACTCACGATCATGGCCGCATGCGACGCGGACACGTTCGGCCTCGCGAGGTCCGTGCTGGAAGCGATGGGCGACAAGGTGCATCACGTCGGCGAACGCGCCGGACAAGGCGCGTTGGTCAAGACTATCAACCAGCTCCTGTGCGGAGTGCACCTCGCCGCTGCCGGCGAGGCGGTGGCGCTCGGAGCGAAAGCCGGCATAGATCCGCGCATACTGATAGACATCTTGTCTCAGTCTTCCGCGTCGAGCTGGATGTTGCGGGATCGCGGAGCGCGGATGGTTGCGAGCGAACCAAAGGTCACGAGCGCGATCGACATCTTCGTGAAGGATCTCGGAATCGTGCTGGATGCGGGTCTCCGGCTCAGGGCGCCGACCCCGCTGGCATCGGTCGCCCAGCAAATGTTCTTGGCGGTGTCCGGACAAGGCTCGGGACAGATCGACGACAGCCAGGTCGTCCGCGCCTATCGAGCCATGACCGCCGAGTCGGGAGGTAGCGAACCATGAGCGCTTCTAAGGGACAATTTGCCGATCTGAAGGAAGTCACTCTTCATTATTTGACGGCAGGTCAGGGCGAAGCGGTAGTGCTTCTGCACGGAATTCCGCAGACATCGTTCGAGTGGCGCTTCATTCTGCCGAAGCTGGCCGAGAAATATCTCGTCATCGCCCCGGATCTGAGGGGCCTCGGCGACTCAACGCGTCCGGTCTCCGGGTACGACAAGAAGACGATCGCGGAGGATGTATGGCAACTGGTTCATGACCATCTCGGCGTCCGCCGATTTCACCTCGTCGGCCACGACTGGGGCGGGCCTGTCGCGTTCTCTCTCGCTGCCCATCACCCGGAAGCTGTCTCGCGTCTCGCCATTCTGGACGTCACCATACCCGGTGACGGAGCCGAGATGTCCCAGGGGGGCAGACGCTGGCACCATCCGCTCTACCGCACGCCGGATCTCCCCGAAGCGCTTTGCGCAGGCCGGGAGGAACTGATGATGGATTGGTTCTTCGAGAACTACGGTCATAGGACCAACTGCATCTCGGACGAAGACAAGCAGGAATACTACCGTACCTACAAGAAGCTGGGCGCCTTTCGGGCGATGTTCGGTTACTACCGCGCGTTCGCGCAGGATGCGTCCGATAATCGGGAGTTACTGGAACGCAACGGCAAACTCACAATGCCGGTCCTCGCTCTCGGGGGAGACAAGGCGTTTGGGCGCGGACTGGAGACGCTCGAATCCCTCAAGCGCGTTGCCGCGAACGTACGAGGCGGCATCATCCCCGATTGCGGCCATTGGGTTGCGGAGGAGCAGCCGGAATTCGTATCGCAGGCGTTGCTGAAGTTCTTTTCCGAGAAGCATTGAGTATTTCGCCGCGGTGCAGCTCGCGGCTCAATCAAACAACAAGGCTGCTACCGAAGGAGGAGACCATGAGGAAGCTTTCGCGCCGCGGAGTTCTGTTGGGGGGCACGGGCCTCGCGTTGGGGCTGGCAAGTCCATCCGTCCTGAGGGCCGAGCCTCAGTTCAAGATGAAGTTCGCCAATATCATGCCGGCGGACCACCCGCTCAATGCCCGAATGAGAGAGGCGAGTGAGAAGATACTCAAAGGAACCGATGGGCGGGTCGACATTCAAGTCTTTCCGAACAGTCAGCTTGGCACCGACGCGGACATGCTGAGCCAGTTAAGGTCCGGCGCCCTCGAGTTCTTCGCCTCGTCGGGTCTCATCGTCGCCACCTTGGTTCCGGTAGCCGCCATAACAGGCATAGGCTTCGCATTCTCCGACTACACGCAGGTCTGGAACGCCGTGGACGGATCTCTCGGCAAACACATCGTCGCGAGCTTCGCCAAGGCCAACATCGTCGCGTTTGACAAGATGTGGGACAACGGCTTCAGGCAGACGACTTCTGCGCGAAGCGTGATCAAGACCCCGGACGACCTCAAAGGGTTCAAGATTCGCGTCCCCCCGAGTCCGCTTTGGACGTCCCTGTTCAAGTCGTTGGGCGCATCCCCCACCTCCATCCCTTGGGGCGAAACGTATTCCGCATTGCAGACAAAGGTCGCGGACGGGTTGGAGAACCCGCTCGCCGGCATCTACTTCGCGAAGATGTACGAAGTCCAGAAATACCTGTCCGAAACAAACCACATGTGGGATGGCTTCTGGTTCTTGGCCAACAGGCGAGCGTTCGAGGGACTCTCAGCGACGGACCGCGATCTGGTCATCGCTACGGTCAACGATGCGGCCGTCAAGCAGCGAGCGGATGTCGCCGCCCTGAACAGCTCGTTGCAGGGCGAACTGACAGCGAAAGGCCTCGAGTTCGTGAAGGTCGACTCCTCCGCCTTCCGGGCCAAGCTGCAACAGTCCGGATTCTATGGAGAATGGAAGAGCAAGTACGGCGAGGAGGCCTGGTCTCTGTTGGAGGCCACAAGCGGCAAGCTGAGCTGAGGAGCGCACCATGTCGACAGCCGGCGAGCATGCGGTGATGGACGTTGGAGTTCAATCGGCGCCAGTGTCGCGCCTGGTCGCGCCTCTGGTGAGCATCACCGAATTTTTCGCCGGCCTCGTCGTGGCCGTCGAAGTCGGCGTGCTCTCGGTAGGCGTGGTCGCGAGGTATGTTTTTCACAATCCGATCGTATGGACGGACGAACTGGCCCAGATCCTGTTCGTATGGCTCTCCATGCTGGGGACGGCGATCGCCCTGCACCGAGGCCAGCATATGCGCATGGCCGCGCTGGTCGATCGCTTTCCGGCAATTGTCCGCGCCAATTGCGAGCTTCTGGCATTGCTTGTCTGCGTAGCGCTGATGTTGCTCGTCTTCATTCCCTCGTTCGAATACGCGCACGAAGAATCGTTTGTCATCACTCCGGCGCTGGAAATTTCGGGCTCGGTCAGGGCCGCCGCGCTTCCTGTCGGCTTTGCCTTGATGATCATCTTCGCTCTGGCTCGGCTCAGTTCGACAGCCAGCTTTCGACGCGTCGCGACCGCGGCCTGTCTCATCGCCGTATTGGTGGCCGGTGCCTGGTATCTGCGCGGCGTTTTCCACGCACTCGGAAATCTCAACCTCCTCATATTTTTCGTCGGACTCGTTGGCGTAGCGGTCTTCCTCGGTGTGCCGATTGCGTTCGCCTTCGCGATTTCTGCTCTTGGCTACATCGGCCTATCGACCAATGCACCATTGCTAACTATCGCCGGTCGGCTCGACGAAGGCATGTCGCATCTGATCCTGCTTGCCGTGCCTTTGTTCGTGTTCCTCGGAATGTTGATGGAGCTGACCGGGATGGCGAAGGCCATGGTCGACTTCCTCGCCGCGCTGCTGGGGCACGTCAGGGGCGGATTGAGCTACGTGCTGATCGGCGCGATGTATCTTGTGTCCGGGATCTCCGGATCCAAGACCGCCGACATGGCGGCGGTGGCGCCCTCGCTGTTTCCGGAGATGAGGAAGCGCGGGCAGCGCGGCGGTGAACTCGTGGCGCTGCTGGCCGCGACGGGAGCCCAAACCGAAACGATCCCTCCCAGCCTCGTGCTGATCACGATCGGATCGGTGACGACCGTGTCGATCGCAGCACTCTTCACCGGCGGTCTCGTCCCGGCCGTCGCAGTGGGGGCATGCCTTGCCGTCGTAGTCTGGTGGCGAAACCGCAAGGCGGACCTCTCCGACGTGACAAGACCGAGCCGCAAAGAGGCCCTCAAGTCCTTCCTATTCGCGATGCCGGCCCTTGCCTTACCCTTCATCATAAGGATGGCAGTCGTCGAGGGCGTCGCCACCGCCACGGAGGTCTCCACCATTGGTATCGCCTACTCGATTCTCGTCGGCCTTTTGATCTACCGACGTTGCGACTGGTCGAAATTCCCCAAGATGCTCGTCGACACGGCCGCCTTGTCGGGTGCGATCCTCTTCATCATAGGAGCCGCGACGACGGTCGCCTGGTGCCTCACCCAGTCCGGCTTCTCGCGCGATCTGGCCAAGATGATGTCGTCGCTTCCGGGGGGCGCACCGACCTTCATGGCGTTATCCATCGTCATGTTCGTGATCCTCGGAAGCGTGCTGGAAGGAATCCCCGCGCTCGTGCTGTTCGCGCCTCTGATGTTTCCGATCGCAAAGAGCGTCGGCATCCATGAGGTGCATTACGCCATGGTGGTCATTCTGGCGATGGGAATCGGGCTGTTCTTGCCGCCCTTCGGGGTCGGCTACTATGCCGCGTGCGCGATAGGCCGCGTGGATCCGGCAGAAGGCATCCGCCCCCTCTTGGGCTACGTGGCCGCACTTCTGATCGGCCTCGTGATCGTGGCCTGCATTCCCTGGCTTTCCACCGGTTTCCTCTAAGCCGCGCGTCCCTGCAATCGCAGACGAGCGACCCCACCCGATGAAGCGAGTAAACTCATGAACGTCGTCGCCCGAACACAGGTGCTTGCCGATTCAACCCTCAACAAGAAGATGGCGGACGCCATCAGGTTGCTGTCGCTGGACGCGATCGAACGCGCCGGCGACGGTCATCCAGGGGCTCCGCTCGGTTGCGCGGAGATCGCCACGGTTCTATTCACGCGCCACCTAAAGCTCAATCCGGCCGACCCGAACTGGTTCGATCGCGACCGGTTCGTCCTCTCGAATGGCCACGGTTCGATGCTGCTGTACTCCCTGCTGTACCTCAGCGGCTACCAAGCAGTCACGATCGAACAGATCAAGTCGTTCCGAAAACTCGGCTCGATCTGCCACGGCCATCCGGAATATGCGACGGAGTACGGCATCGAGGTAACCACCGGGCCTCTCGGCCAGGGGTTCGCGAACGGTGTGGGAATGGCCGTCGCGGAAGAGCATCTGCGCAACGTGCTCGGACCAGGCGTGGTCGACCACTTCACGTACGTCCTCGCCGGGGATGGATGCCTGATGGAGGGGGTCGCTCAGGAAGCCCTTTCGCTCGCCGGGCATCTGAAACTGGGCAAGCTGATCGTACTATGGGATGACAATTCGATCACGGACGACGGTAGCACTTCGATTTCGATCAGCGAGGATATCCGGACGCGCTTTAGAGCTGCGGGGTGGCAGGTTCTGGATGCGGACGGACACGATACGGAGGCGATCGACGGTGCGATTGCCCATGCCAAATCCGATTCCAGGCCCAGCCTGATCGCGTGCGCCACGACCATCGGCCGGGGATTCGTTCGCCTCGAAGGGCAGAGGGGCGCCCACGGTAGTCGCGTCTTCAAAGAGGATACCGAGGCCGCGCGCGAACGCCTCGGCTGGACCTTCCCGCCTTTTGTCGTTCCGGATGACGTCTTGGCAGGTTGGCGGGGGATGGTCGACGCGCGCAATGGCGAGGAGTATCGCGCCTGGCAGGCGCGGCTCGCCGAGCTGCCGGCCGACAAACGAGCCCTTGTGGAACGCCTAGCCCGGCGGGAGCTGCCGACGGGCTGGGAGGAATCCTTGGGGCGCTACAAGCGATCGGCGATCGATCTGCCCGCCCAACCGTCTATCCAATCCTCCGGAGAGGCGGTCGCGAGCGTATTTGCCGCGATTCCCGAGTTGATGAGCGGAGCTCCAGATCTCGAAGGACCGACGGGGCACAAGCGCGAACTGCGCGCCTTCACAGCCAGCGACAGGGGAGGGCGCTTCGTCCACTACGGGATACGCGAGCACGCAATGGGATCGATGATGAACGGCATGGCCGCTCACGGCGGTATCATCCCAATCGGCGCGACCTATCTGGCCTTCTCAGATTACTTGCGTCCCGCGATCAGGATGGCGGCGCTCATGGGTGTACCCACCGTGTTTGTCTTCAGTCACGATTCGATCGGCATAGGGCAGAACGGGCCCACTCATCAGCCCGTCGAGATCGTGGCATCGCTTAGGGCGATCCCGAACATGCTGGTCATGCGGCCGGCCGATGCAGTGGAGGTTGCAGAATGTTGGGAGATGGCGCTGGCTAGGCGCGATGGTCCCTCATCCCTGATCCTTTCCCGCCAGCCGCTCCCGCCCGTCCGTAACGTACATACCGACGAAAATCTCTGCGCGCGTGGAGCCTACGTGCTCGCTGAGGCGGTCGATGGTCCCAGAAAGGTCAGCCTGATCGCGACCGGTTCCGAAGTTTCGATCGCGCTGGAAGCAAAAAGGCTTTTGGAAAAAGAAGGGATATCGACGGCGGTGGTCTCGATGCCGAGCTGGGAGGCGTTCGAGCGTCAGGACGAAAGATATCGTCGCAGCACTCTTGGAGGCGAGGACGCGCTTAAAGTCGGAATCGAGGCTGCCGTGCGTCAAGGCTGGGAGCGTTACCTCGGAGAGAACGGCATCTTCGTCGGGATGACCGGCTTCGGGGCTTCCGGGCCAGGAGAGGAACTGTTCCGCCACTTTGGCATCACGGCCGAGAACGTCGTCGGCGAAGTGAAGCGTCGCCTTAGAATTCGTTGAGAAAGGAACCACGTGCCGGATCGAGCCTTCCGGTCTTGACGCGCTGCGTGCTCAGGCTCATAATGCATGCATTAACGCATTCGTCGCGTTCTTCGCGCATTCGGGCTTAGGCAGGCAAAAAAGAAGATGAAGGGCTCGATCCAAGACGTCAAAGTCGTCGTATTCGATACGTTCGGAACGGTTGTCGATTGGCGTGGCAGCATCATCCGCGATCTATCCGCCTGGGGGCGCGAAGAAGGGATTCACGCCGACTGGACCGCGCTGGCGGACCGTTGGCGGCACGAATACGAGCCAGAAAAGAACCGAGTGAGAAACGGCGAGATCGGTTGGACTAACCTCGACGAGCTTCACGCGCACGCCCTCGAAAAGGTGGCAGCGGAGGTCGGGATCAAGACTCTAACTCAGTCTCAGATGCAGCACGTCAACTCCGTCTGGCATAGGCTCGACGGATGGCCTGATGCTGCCGAGGGCCTCACGCGCCTCAAGCGGAAGTACGTGATCGGCCCACTCTCGAACGGAAACGTCGCTCTGCTCGTCAATATGGCGAAGCACGCTGGCTTACCCTGGGACAATGTATTTTCGTGCGAGCTCTTTCGTCACTTCAAGCCGCATCCGGAGACCTATCTCGGAGTGTGCCGTCTGATGTACCTCAAGCCTGCGGAGGTGATGATGTGCGCCGCCCACAACTACGATCTTGCAGCCGCTCGTGCCCTCGGGCTGAAGACCGCATTCATCCCGCGACCGACCGAATACGGACACGGACAGAAGACGGACTTGGTTCCCGCAGAAGACTGGGAAATCGTCGCAAAGGACATCATTGATCTCGCACAGCAATTGGGAGCTTGATCCAGCGACGGTCACAGCCGCGGAAATTGGAAAGCCAAACGGTGACAAGAATGCAATCCTACAAGATGTTTATCGGCGGCCGGTGGGTCGATGCAGCTGGTGGCGAGCGGTTCGAAAGTCAGAACCCCTTCACAGGGAAGTCCTGGGCAACGATTCCTCGGGGCAGACAGGTCGACGTCGATCAAGCCGTCGCCGCAGCCAAGTCCGCGTTTGCGATCGGGCCGTGGCCGAAACTGACGCCGAGCGAGCGGGGTCACCTTTTGCGCCGACTGGGCGACCTCATCGCTGCGAACGCGGACATGCTCGCGCGCGTTGAGGTCACGGACAACGGCAAGCTCATCAACGAGATGGCTTTCCAGCTGCGCTACATTCCGCAGTGGTACTACTATTTCGGCGGCCTCGCCGACAAGGTCCAAGGCGCCGTCCTCCCTATCGACAAGCCGCAGACGTTCAATTTCACGCGACAGGAGCCTCTGGGCGTCTGCGTGGGCATTACGGCGTGGAATTCGCCTCTGCTCCTTTTGGCGTACAAGCTCGCACCGGCGCTCGCGGCGGGCAACACCTTCGTCGCGAAGCCGTCCGAGTTCACATCAGCCTCGACGCTCGAGTTCGCCAAGCTGGTCGAGAAGGCGGGATTTCCCGCAGGAGTCTTCAACGTCATCACCGGCTTCGGAAGTGAAGTCGGAGATGCTCTGACATCCCATCCGGACGTGGCCAAGATCGCGTTCACGGGGAGCGAGAACACCGGTCGGCATATCGGTCAGGTCGCGGCCCGCACGTTCAAGAAGGTCACGCTCGAGCTCGGCGGAAAATCTCCTCACATCGTCTTCGACGACGCGGAGATCGACAATGCAGTCAAGGGTGTGATCTCCGGTATCTTCGCTGCGACTGGTCAGACGTGCATCGCGGGTTCGCGCCTGCTGGTCCAGCGAAGCATCCACGATCGTTTCGTCGAGCGGATCGTCGAGTTCGCCAAGCGCGCCAAGAAGGGGGATCCGCTGCTGACCAGCACGCAGGTCGGCCCCGTCACCACGCCTCCGCAATACCGCAAGATCCTCGAGTACATCGGCGTGGCCAAAGACGAGGGAGCGATGTGCGTACTCGGCGGCGGTCCCGCAACTGGACCGGACGTCGGAAGCGGCGGGTATTTCGTCGAGCCAACCATCTTCACTGGCGTCCGCAACGAGATGCGGATCGCGCAAGAGGAGGTCTTCGGGCCCGTACTGGCTTGCATCCCGTTCGACGACGAGGAAGAGGCGCTCGCGATCGCGAACGACACGACCTACGGCTTGGCCGCCGGCTTCTGGACGTGCGATATTCGTCGGATCCTGAGAATGTCCGAAAGACTCCAGGCGGGAACGGTTTGGGTCAACACTTATCGGGTGATCAGCTATTTGTCGCCGCTCGGAGGTTACAAGCACTCGGGGATCGGCCGGGAAAACGGTCTCGACGCGATCCAAAACTATCTTCAGACAAAGAGCGTCATGATCAGCACGGCCGACGACGTAGCAGATCCGTTCGTAATGCGTTGACGGTTTTTGTCAGGCAACGCGTGTGCGAGTGACTCCTTGTCTCCCGGCGCTGCGCAAAAGGTGTCGCGGGATCGATGTCTTTTGTCTTCCGCTGGCAGACCGGTCGTCTGCTTTCCTCCCTGGAACTTGGCCGCAGCCTTCGGCGGCGGCCACTTTTCCTAAAGGAGGATCGTCATGCCGCGCAATCCGAGCGGCCGCGCTTTTGCCTCGAAGCAAGTCCCGAGCCCTTTTTGGTGATCACGAGCAACGCAGCGTAAACGTTAGCGACGCCATGGTCGCCATCGCCGAAGCTTCGACGACGCGTAGACGTGTTATGCCGCGCACGCGAGGCTCGCCGTCGACCACCGCCCGGATTGGTCCAGTGTCCCATGCGAGCAGTGCCCGCGAGACGGTAACACGTGCTTCCGTTCCGTTAGGCGAACTCCTGCAAGTCATCTTCCGGTCGCACCTCGTCCCCTTGTCGCAATCAAGCGGATTTGGAAAAGCTCTTGCATCGGCGGCTCCTCCCTGCGATTGTTTGCGTAATGCATACGTTAATAAACTCGATAAAGTGGTTTTTTGGAGGATGCCATGAGCTTTGAAATGCCCGCTCAAGATCCGAAGGACGACCCGCTCTACAAGAAGGTGACGCGATATCTGATGCCGCTGGTGATCACGTGCTACATGGTTTCCTATCTGGATCGGATCAACGTCGCATTTGCCAAGCCGCAAATGATGGGAGACCTCGGACTCAACGAAGCCATATACGGGTTGGGCGCCGGCCTCTTCTTTCTCGGCTATGCGGCATCGGAAGTCCCCAGCAATCTGCTGCTCAACTACTTCGGTCCGCGGCGTTGGCTGGGCCGAATTCTCCTAACCTGGGGTCTGATCTCGATGGGGATGGCCCTCGTATGGTCGGAATACTCCTTTTACATCATGCGCATCGCGCTTGGTATCGGAGAGGCCGGCCTGTTTCCCGGCGTCATCTTCTACATGATGCGCTGGTACCCCACCGAGCGGCGCGCGACCGTGACCTCGCTTTTCTACCTGGCTGCGCCGCTCGCGGGCATCTTCGGCGCGCCGCTTTCCGGATTGATCATCGCAAACATGCACGGCTTCGGTGCGCTCGCCGGCTGGCAATGGATGTTCATCCTGGAGGGCTTCCCAGCTGTCGTTCTGGCGTTCGTCGTCTGGAACAAGCTCAGCGACAACATAGAGGATGCGCCCTGGTTGACGTGCGACGAAAAAGTTCGCCTGCGCGCCAACATCGACTCGGAAAACACCAAGAAGCCTGCGCTGGGAATCGCCGGGGTGTTCATGAATATCGACGTCCTGATGCTGGCCGTCATTCTCTTCGGAATTGTGCTCGCGCAGTCGGGCGTGTTCTTTTATCTGCCGTCGCTCATCAAAGGCGCCGGGGTGACCGACACCGTCCAGCTCGGGATCTACTCCGCCGTCCCGTACGCAGGCGCCGTCCTGGTGATGCTGCTGGTTGGTCGCAGCTCGGACCGCAAGAGGGAGCGAGGCCTGCACTTCGTCGGAAGCTGCCTATTCGGCATCCTGGGCTTCCTGATCAGCATTTGGTTCAAGGACAACC
Organism: Bradyrhizobium sp. PRIMUS42; assembly: GCF_023006515.1. NCBI lineage: Bacteria > Pseudomonadati > Pseudomonadota > Alphaproteobacteria > Hyphomicrobiales > Nitrobacteraceae > Bradyrhizobium > Bradyrhizobium sp. PRIMUS42. Next base: position 3,739 of record NZ_JALBGZ010000001.1, on the reverse strand, counting down.
TCGTTATGATCCTCGTGGGACTGAGCATGGCTCTCGGTGGCGTCATGGCCGCGCTACCCGTGTTCTGGAGCCTGCCGACCGCTGCCCTCAAAGGCATCTCCGCAGCCGCTGGAATAGCCTTCATCAACTCCGTCGGTCTGACGGCAGGCTTCTTCGCACCGTTCATTATCGGCTACCTGACCCAGTCCACCAAAACTCTCGATCTGGGTATCTATTGCGTGGCCGCGATCTGGGGCGTTTGCGTGGCTGTGTCGGTCGTATACTTCCTGCGGCAACGTATGCGATCGATATTGGCGACGGCACGGACGAACCTAGGAACCGTGTCTTGAGGCCGCTGCGCGCTCGTCTCACGGACCGCGTAGCAACTTTCGCGCGCCGGCGGCCTAGCCGATCTTGCCCAAGAGGTCGGTCAGAAGGCGTCCCGCTCGCTCCCGGTGTTCCTGATGGATGCGGACTGCGGCTTCCGCATCACCTTTGGCGATGGCTTTGACGAGGGCGGCGTGTTCGCGGTTCGACTGCGTCGGTTTGGGCCTCAGTCGCAAAGTCAGAAGGCGCGCGCGATGGGCCTGCGACCAGAATTGATCGACGGTTTGGACGAGCCGGCCATTGCCGCAACTATTGATCAGTGTCCGATGGAAATCTTCGTCCGCCTGCGCCCAGCGCTCCAGATCGTCCCGCTCCAACGCAGCGTCCATCGCCTTTACGGCTTTGTTGAGCGAAGACAACGCGCCTGCATCGATCCCGCGCTTTGCAACGAGCCCTGCGGCGGTAGACTCCAGGCTGGTAATTACTTCGTAGATCTCGCGCATGTCGTCGGCGGAGACCGGAAGGACGCGCATTCCGTGTCTTGCGCGTATCTCGACCATACCTTCTGCGCGCAATCTGACCATAGCCTCTCTGACGGGCGTACGGCTCATACCCAGCCTAGCCGCGGCCTCGAGTTCGAGAACGAAGCTGCCCGGAGCGATTGCTCCACTCATGATGAGCTCTCGCAGTCGGGAGTAGGCGACGTCGGCTTGGTTAGATCGAGTTCCCCGAGCGGGGCCCTCCGACGAGCGTCCCCGCGACGAAAATTTCCGTTCGATTGCCTTGCGGTCGGGCGAACTTCTTTGAGGCTTGGTGGTCATTGCGGCCCGCTCTGTCCTTAACTTTGCGCGTTCTTCCGGTGCGCCCAACGTGTTCCGAAGCGCCGTGTGCTTCCTGCCAGACTAGGCATGCTCCGCCAAAAAAGAGAAGCGGGTGTCCTACCTTCTCTCAAAAAATGCGTGGACGGGAGCCGTTCTGGTTCGAGCGCTCTGCGTGCCAGACTTCCAGAAATCCAATGGTCGGTCCTTGCGGCAAACATGGCGTAAGGCTAAGATACAATAATGAATGCATTACCGAATGCAAATGCAGGCTTTGCCGACGAAACCGCGCGAGTCCACCTTGCGCAGATCAACGCCACCGGAAGTTTGGTGGGCTTTCTGGTGTCGTCGCTGATCGGCATGATCCTAGGCACACCGGAATTCCCGCTCCCCATTTCGCCGCTGATCGTCTTGGAGGGCGGTCGAGGGCGCCACGACCACAATATCACCCATCAACGTCGGTGTAGCGCTCGCACACCGACGCGATCAATCCAACTTGAAAGCAGATCTGGAGACGCATTTTGACCATCTCATCGAATCAGCTGGACATTGCCGTACTCCCCGGCGACGGCATAGGACGTGAAGTGATGGCGGCCTGTCTGGAATTGCTGGCGGCCGTCGAGTCCAAGGCCACCGGAGGGCCGTCGCTAAAAACCACGATCTGGAACGCGGGCGCCCAATATTACGCGACGAGCGGCGAAGCCCTGCCGAATATGACGCTCGATGCCTGCCGAAAGGCGGATGCCGTTCTGTTCGGGGCAATGGGGTGGCCGGATATCAGACATGACGACGGTACCGAGATCATTCCGCAGTTGGATCTGCGCATGGCGCTGGATCTCTACGCCGGCGTCAGACCCATTCGCTGGTTTCCGGGACTGCCGAACGTTCTGTCAGACCCGCGGGCACGTGATATCGATTTCGTCTTGATCCGGGAGCAGACGGAAGGGCTGTTCTACGCCAGAGGTAAGGGCGAACTCATCGACGATCGCGATGCCTACGACACGATGCACATCAGCCGGGCGGGCACGGCGCGCGTCAGCGATTTCGCCTTCCGTGTTGCCGATCGACGGCGATCGCGCGGGAAGAGAGCTAGAGTCACCTGCGTCGACAAGGCAAACGTGTTTACCTCGATGGCCTTCTTTCGAAAAGTCTTTGACGACGTGGCGGCCAAGCACGGCGGTATCGAAGCGGATCACGCCTATGTCGACGCCATGGCTCTCACAATGGTTAAGAAGCCGTGGATGCTCGATGTCATGGTGACAGAGAATATGTTCGGCGACATTCTTTCGGATCTCGCCGCGGGCCTGGTGGGAGGCATGGGCATGGCTCCTTCCGCCGATGTCGGCGATGCGCATGCTCTGTTCCAGCCGGCTCATGGCACAGCTCCTGACATCGCCGGTCAAGGAAAGGCGAATCCCTGCGCGATGTTCCTATCGGCAGCCATGATGCTCGATTGGCTCGCCGAGAGGCACAACGAACCTCGCCTCGAAACACGAGCTCGGTTGATCGAGAGCGCGGTCGAAATAGCGCTGTCTTCGGGCGCTGTGCCGATGGAACTTGGGGGTACGGCGGGCTGCGACACGGTTACCCGCGAAACGATTGCGGCACTTTCGAGCGCCATGAAAGAGGTAGCATGACAGGAGGGTTCGTAGTCACCGTCAGCTTCTCGATCAAGACCGAATACCGCACGGACTTCCGCAGGGCTGTGTCGAAGAACGCCGCCGATTCTCTCAAGTTCGAACCGGGATGCCGGCTCTTCGAAGTTTGCGAGGCGAACGAAGGTAGTGAAATCTTCCTCTACGAGCTTTACGATCACAAGGCGGCCTTCGACGCGCATCTCGCGACCGAACACTTCCGGAGTTTCGACAGGATAGTTTCCTCATGGGTGATCGATAAGCGCGTGACGACCTACGCGAAGATCGGCTCGGAAGGGCGCGATGTCTCCCTGGACACAGCGGGAAGACCGAATTGAACCGGCTGCTGGGCCGCATCGCGGCCGACTTCACCGGCTTCACGGATCCCGCCGGGCGCTTCGTGAAAAGCTGATTGCGGTTCGCCCAGGCCAGCCGGTTGATTGTAGATCATCTATCGAAGAGGTTTTTTCGTTTTATCTCGCTGGAGCATCAGCTCATAGTGCGTAATTGTCGCTGACATTGCCTGATCTCGCACTGCATCGTTGCATCCCCTGCGGCGACACGTCGTCGCTTTCGGAAGGTCGGTACTGGTCGCTAAAGAGGACGAAACATGATTCCGGACGAATTGGCCAAGATCGTGTTTCTCGATCGCGATACAATGCCGTCTCAAATCAACCTGCGGACATTCGCTTTCCCGCACGAATTGCGGGAGTTTGGTGCCACGAAGCCAGATCAAGTTTGCGATAGAGTGGCCGACGCGCATATCGTCATCACCAACAAGGTGCCGCTGAGTGCGGCGGTTGTCGCCAGGGCCCGTAATCTCAAGCTCGTCGCTGTTGCGGCAACAGGCACGGATATCGTCGATCTTTCGGCCTGCGCCGCAAGAGACATAACGGTGTCGAACATCCGGAACTACGCGACCAATACTGTCCCGGAGCACACCTTTGCACTGGTCTTGGCGTTACGCCGAAGCCTGCTCGA
>NZ_JALBGZ010000019.1:0-27760 GCF_023006515.1 Bradyrhizobium sp. PRIMUS42 | reverse complement strand
TCCTTCAGGCGCGCTGCGACCCAGCGCAGCAGCCGGTCGCCGGCGGCATGGCCGAGGCGGTCGTTGACGGTTTTGAAATTGTCGAGGTCGAAGCACAGCACCGCCATCGCGCCGCCGGCGATCGCGACCTGGTTCAGCCCCTCGCCCATCTTCTCGCGGAACAGCGTGCGGTTGGGCAGGTCGGTCAACGAATCGTGCCGCGCCATGTGCGCGACGCGGGCCTGGGCCTTGTGGCGCTCCGTGACGTCTTCGTAGGTGACGACCCAGCCGCCATGCTCCATCCGCTTGTGATTGAGCTTGATGATGCGGCCATCGCTCAAATGGCGGTGCAGCGTATGCTCGCCCTCGCGCAGCCGCTCGACGTAGTCAGCATAGAGTCGTGCGGCCGTGGTGTTCGGATGGATGCCGAGCTCGCAGCTGTGCTCCATGATCTCGCGCATCGAGATGCCGGGCTTCACGACGTCAGGCGACAGGCCGTACATCTCGATGTAGCGGCGGTTGCAGACGATCACGCGCAGGCTCGAATCGAGCATGCACAGGCCCTGGCTCATGTTGTTCAGCGCCGCATCAAAGCGGCGATACTGCTCGCTCAGCTCCTCGATCGCGTGTTCGCGCTCGGTGATATCCTCATAGGTGGCGACGAAGCCGCCCTCAGCCAGTGCGCAATAGCGGACCGAGATCACGGTGCTGTTGGACATGCGTCGGCGCATCGGCGAGGAATCGCGGTTCGCGATTCTTTCGCTGGCGGCTGCCAGAAGCTGTTGGGGGCTGTATTCCGAAGCAAAAGCGCCGTTCGCCATCGACCGCTCGATCAGCTCGGAGAGATGTGTGCCGGGCCTGGTCTCCTCCGGCGATAGCCGGAAGATCTCGCGATAGGTGGTGTTGCAGACGCGCAGGCGCATATCGCTGTCGTAGAAGGCGAGCCCGTGCGCCATGTTCTCCAGCGCCGCATCGAGGATGAAGTTCTGCTGCCTCAGTGTCTCCTCGTATTGCAGCCGCTCCGTGACGTCCTCGTGCACGGTCACCCAGCCGCCATCGGGCAGGAAGCGGGAGACCGCCTGCACCATGCGCCCGTCATAGCGCATCACCAGCAGGGATTTCGCCTTTCTGGCGCGCACGTCCTCCAACCTGGAGTTCTGGAATTCGTCGGCCGGCATGCCCGGCAAATTGCCGCGCGACATCCAATGGTCGATCACCGTGGAATGCGAGACCCCGGGCCTCACGATCTCGGGATCGAGGTTGTAGAGGTTCAGGAAACGTTCGTTGCAGACGACGACGCGGCTGTCGGCATCGTACATGATGAGGCCGTGCGACATGTTGGAGAGCGCGTGCTGGCTGCGCTCGGTCTGCACGCGCAATTCCGCCTCGAGCCGGGCGAGGCGGCTGACATCGTCGCAGATCGTCATCCAGCCGCCTCCGGGAAGCGGCTTCAGCTCGAGCGACATGACGAGGCCGGTCGCAAGCCGCTGCTCGGTCCGGAACGGCTTTCCCCCTGCGATCTGCGCGATCCGTGCCGAATACAGCGCGTCGAGCTCGCTTTCCGGAAAGTTGCCGCGCCCGGCGCTGTGCGCGAGCACCTCGCGGTAGCTCGTGCCCACTCGCACGATGTCGGCCGACATGTCGAACAGCGACAGGTAACTCTGGTTGATCAGCACGATCCGGTTGTCGGCATCGTAGACGCAGACGCCCTGCTCCATGTGGTCGAGCGCAAGCTGGCTCAGCGCGACCAGGGCCTCCGGGCCCTGCTCGCGGCGTGCACCAAGCTCGTTGTCGCGGGTCGACGTCATGGGGTCGGCGGGATCTCGGCGGGCAATAGATTTAACGCAAACTAATTCAGCTACTGAGCGTAGCGAAGAGGCGGGAAAATTCCCTTAAGCGCAGTAGTTTACGGAGGGTGACTGGCGATGGAGAGCGAGCGCGCAAACGGCCGACCGGCAAGGCGATAGCCCGTAGCCCGGATGAGCGTAGCGATATCCCGCATGTCGCTGCGCTCATGCGGGCTACAGAGCCGGGCGTTGCGCTACGGCCCGTACAACACGAGTTCCGTATCCGTGAGATCGCCGAGCTGCGGCCGATATGGGCCCCTGAAATATTTGCGGCCGCGCCGCTCGGTATAAATACCGACCAGGCCGGGGATCGGCTCGTTGGAATCGATCGCCACCGAGATCTTGCCGAGCCGGAGCAGCAGCCGGCCGATGCGGCCTGCGCAGGCGGCATATTCGGCAGCGCTGCGGCAATAGATCAGCTTCATTGCAGGGGGCGCGATGAAGCCGCGGCGGATGCGCACAGGTTGCAGGATGAAGGGGAATGTTCCCTTCGGCGTGCGGCAGACGAGGCTGAGGCAATTGTAGCGCGCATGCCGCGTCAGAAGCTCTGTCTCGGCGTCGGAAAGCCCTTCGATCGTCTTGGCGTGAGGCGAGATGACCTCGATCTCGCTCCAGCGCGGGACGCGCGCCAGTGCAGGGACCGAGAAGAAGATGCCGCGGCAATAGGCGCGAAAGCCCTGCGTCTCGATGATCGGCCAGGTCCACGGCGCCGGACTGATGTTGAAATAAGTCACGTCCTTGTGCCGCTGCGCGATCTTGGTCAGCAGCGGGGCATAGTTGCGGTAGGCCGGGTCGACATACCAGCTCGACAAGTTGCACTGGATGGCGGTCTCGTCGCCGTTCTTCCGCGCCGTGTAGATCAGCAGCAGCACGCCGACCGGCGTGCCGTCATTATCGAGCATGTACCCGAAGCGCGGATAGCCCTCCGGTACGGAGCGGAAGGCCTGCCGGCGCAGACCCTGGATCCAATAGTTCCGCGAGCGGCCGACGAAGCCGCGCGTCAGCAGGTCCGCGACCGCTTCGGCGTCGGACTCGGTGATCTCGCGGCATCGCACTTTGGTGTGAATCACGCTCGTCTTACCCGTGGAAATGACAGGCCTCGTTTGGTCTATTGTTTCAGCATGATCTTTTCGGAAACCGCTTCGCACTTTGCGCTAACGCGGTCCTTCGGATCCGGATCATGCTCTTAGCGCCAGCCTTCGACATGGGCATCGGCCGTGCCCCGCGGCTGCAGGCCCAGGATGTCCCGGACCTTGGCAGGCCAGGCGGAAAGGTCGGTGCCGTGGGTGTGGAACATGGCGACAGCAAGCCGGTCCATGCCGAAGGCGACGCAGCCGGTGTGGGCCGGCTCGCCACTGGCATCCTGGATTCCCCAGGTCGTGCCGAAATGCTCACGGTGATAGTTGAAGCTCATACAGGCCGTCGGCTGCTCTTCCGAGCGCAGCGGAATGAGGAGCTCGAACTTGAGCTGCTGCTGCTTCTGGCTCACCGCCTTCATCTGGCCGACGCGACCGAAGAAAGGATCGCTGGCATAGTCGACGCGGAAAGTGAGGCCGAGGTCAGTCGCGATCTTCTGCGCGCGCACCATCCAGCGCTCGCGGAAATCGGCGACGTCGTCGGGGCTGCCGATGCAGACATATTCGCGCATCCGGAACGATTGCAGCCGGTCGAGATGCTTCGACGGCTCGCGGCGGAAGCAATCCGCGGCAACGTCGAAGCGCAGGCCGCCCTTCGGCAGCTGGCCCCGGCTCGCCGCGATCGGATAGACCGGATAGCAGGCGGCAGGCGACAGCACGAGGTCGGCGGGCGACAGCGAGGTGGTCCAGTCGCCGCCGGCATCGAAGCGGCTCACCGCGGCGTTGATCTCGCGTTCCGTCCCGTGCAGGCCGCAAACGCAGCCAAGCAGGTTCGGGAAGCTCTTGAGGTAGCCGGATTTTTCCAGCTGAGCCCGGCTCATGACCGGCGGGAAGCGCATCACCTCGGTGCCGGTCTCGCGATGGCTCGTGATCAGCGCGGCGAGCTTCTCGACGATGCCCTCATAGAGCGCGGTACGGGCATAGACGCCGTCGGCGCCCATGCGGTGGAACAGCTTGTCGGCGAGATGATCGAGCGGATCGATCATCTGCGGCGCGGTCGCGGGCGAATCGGGAAGAATGGCAATGTTCATGTCGCGATGTCCTGCTATCTCAAATTGTTCTTGTTGGTTCGGTCGTCAAACACTTAGTTGCGAAGGCTGCTTGGCACGCCGCTCATCAGCGTTGATGTCGCGGCATTGGCCAGAATGCGGTCGTTGTTGATCATGATCGGGGACGACAATACGTCGCGGAGGTGCCGGCCCATGGTGAACTCGCCGTCGTTGCGGTAGCCGGAGAGGCCGGCCGTACGCATGGCATGCATCACGGTTTCGACTGCGAGCTCGGAAGCCTGCACCTTCAGAAGCGTGATCGAGGACTGGAAGTCGAGCGAGGCGAGCGCGCGCTCGTCATGCTCGGCGTGGGCAAAGGCGTCGATGTTGGCCGATAACAGCGCGCGCAGCTTGGCCAGCGACATCTTTGCGGCGGTGAAGTGCGCGGCGGCCGGCGGCATCTGGCCGCCGGAGCTGCGCGCCGCCTTGCGGATGAAGGCCTGTGCGCGGGTCACGGCTGCGGCGGCGATGCCGGCCCAGGCCGACGACCAGCACAGATGTGCGAACGGCGTCATGGTCTGGGCGTGGATCTTGTCGTAGGATTCCGGAAAGACGCGATCGGCGGGGCAATCGACCTTCAGCTCGAAACCGGTCGAGCAGGTGCCGCGCATGCCGAGCGTTTCCCAGCCGAGCGTCCGCTTCAGCGAATAATCGTCCTTGGCAAGCGCCAGCAGCACCTGATCGGAGGCAGCGGCCTCGGTGGCGCGGCGGGCAATGGTGACGAGGCCATCGGCTTCCGCGCCGTAGGAGATCACGGTGGCGTCGCGCACCAGCGAAACCGTGTCACCGGCGTGGTCGACGGCAGCGGCGCTGGCGCGGATGTTGCCGCCGTTCTGGCCTTCGGTGGTGGAGGAGGCGAGCAGCCATTGGTCGCGGGCGACCCGGCGCATCATGGTTTCCATCCAGGGGATGCCATGGCCGTGCCTGACGACGCAGGCAACCTTGGTCTGGTGCATCGCGTAGATCATCGCGGTCGAGGCGCAGGCGCGTCCGAGCGTGTAGCAGATGTCGGTGACGTCGTAGATGGAGGCACCAAAGCCGCCGAACTCGACCGGGATCATCACGCCGAGCAGTTTTTGTTCGCGCGCGACCTCGAAAGCCTTGTGCGGGAAACGGGCATCGCGATCGACCCCATCGGCGTCGGCCGCGGCAGCTGCGGCGGTCCGGGCGGCGCGCTCGATCAGGGAGGGACCTTGCTCCAGGAAGCTCGTCTGCGTTTCGTCGACAGTAAGGACTGCTTCACGCACGTTCATACTCGTCCGCCTCCGGTTTGCCGTTCGAGATCGCCGGCATCATTCGCGATGCGCGTAAGCGATCCTCCGGCCATCTTTGCTTGTGACACGAGGCTACGGATTTAATTCAAATTCGTCGATGAAATAGAGGGTAAACAAAGTCCAATTCCGAACGAACAGTTAAGGTCCGGTTGTTTGCATCTCCCGATTTTCCAGCATCGCGTTAGGAATCTGGAAGAAGCCCGAATTCCAGACAATCTGAGTCATCGTTTACTAAGAAACGCAAAGTATGAGTGCCGCCCATTGCGGGACCGGCTGCCCGTGCCCATCGTAGCCGTAAGCGGTCCGAACTTTGACAGACAGACGGGAATTTGCCGATGCAAGCCTTTGATACCGAATTGCGCAATCGCATCATCAAGCTGGTGAAGGGTATCCTCGAACAGAATTCGCTCATCGCCGACGTCACGCCGTCCGCCAAGCTCGTCGATGCCGGCCTGACCTCGATGGACATGGTCAACCTGATGCTCGGCGTTGAAGCCGAGTTCGATTTCACTATCCCGCAATCCGAGATCACGCCGGAGAATTTCCAGTCCGTCGAGACGCTGGAGCGGATGGTGGCTGCCCAGCTGCGGCTGGCGACGGCGGCGTAAGCCGGCTCTCTCCTCCGTCATTGCGAGCGAAGCGAAGCAATCCAGACTGCCTCTGAGGCGGCGGTTTGGATTGCTTCGTCGCTTCAGCGCAAAATTGCTTCGCAATTTTGTCGCGAGCTCCTCGCAATGACGCCGATCGAGACTATCCCCCGTTCCAAAACCGCCCCAAAGCTGGCATAGCTTAACCATGTCCAACGTGGCGAACGGGGTGGAGCAGGCATGACGCAGGCGGTATTGGGCATCATCGGCGGCTCGGGCATCTATGACCTGCCGGGCCTCGAGGGTGCGCGCGAGGAGGTGATCGAAAGCCCCTGGGGCGAGCCGTCGGCTCCCTTAAGGCGCGGCACTATCGCCGGCCTGCCGATCGTGTTCCTGCCGCGGCACGACAAGGGCCACCGTCTGTCGCCCTCCGACATCAACTATCGCGCCAATATCGATGTGCTGAAGCGCGCCGGCGTCACCGACCTGATCTCGCTGTCGGCCTGCGGCTCCTTCAAAGAGGAACTGCCGCCCGGCACTTTCGTTCTCGTCGATCAGTTCGTCGACCGCACCCACAAGCGTGAGAGTTCGTTCTTCGGCCGGGGCTGCGTCGCGCATGTGTCGATGGCACATCCGGTCTCGCCGCGGCTGCGCATCCATCTTGCCGCGGCGGCCGAGGCCGAGGGCATCGCGATCGGGCGTAGCGGTACCTATGTCTGCATGGAAGGACCGCAATTCTCGACATACGCCGAGAGCGTGACCTACAAGACGCTGGGCTATTCGGTGATCGGCATGACCAATATGCCGGAGGCCAAGCTCGCGCGTGAGGCGGAGATCTGTTACGCCACCGTGGCAATGGTGACGGATTTCGACTGCTGGCATCCCGACCACGATGCCGTTACCGTACAGGACATCATCCGTGTGCTGACTTCAAATGCCGACAAGGCGAAGGCGCTGGTGGCGCGGCTGGCGAAGGATTTCCCGCGCGAGCACGAGCCGTGCCCGATCGGCTCGGACCGGGCGCTCGATACCGCGCTGATCACGGCGCCCGAGGCACGCGATCCCGAGCTCCTCAAGAAGCTCGATGCGGTGGCCGGGCGCATCCTGCGCGGTTGAGGCGCAAGAAGGACGAAAAGGCAGAATGCCATGAAGGTCGACGGCAAGCATTTCCGCAGCATCTGGCGCGAAGGCGACGGCTGGTCGATCGGCGCGATCGACCAGCGCCGGCTGCCGCATGAGTTCGTCGTTGCGAAGCTGACCTCCTGCGAAGACGCAGCTGTTGCCATTCGCGACATGCTGGTGCGCGGCGCGCCGCTGATCGGCGCCACCGCGGCCTACGGCATGGCGCTCGCGATGCGCGAGGATGCCTCCGATGCTGGCCTGAAGCGCGCCTATGAGACGCTGATCGTGGCGCGGCCGACGGCGATCAACCTGAAATGGGCCCTGGACGAGATGCGGGCGGCGCTCGCGCCGATCGATCCGGTCGAAAGGGCTGAGGCAGCCTACGCGCGCGCCGACGAGATCGTCGAGCAGGATGTCGAGATCAACCGCGGCATTGCCGGCAACGGTCTGAAGCTGATCGAGGCGATGGCGGCGAAGAAGCCGGGCGAGACGGTCAACGTGCTGACGCATTGCAACGCCGGCTGGCTCGCCACCGTCGACTGGGGCACGGCGACTGCACCGATCTATCTAGCGCATGAGCGCGGCATCAAGGTCCATGTCTGGGTCGACGAGACGCGTCCGCGCAACCAGGGCGCCTCGCTCACCGCCTGGGAGCTCGGCCATCACGGTGTGCCGCACACGGTGATTCCTGACAACACCGGCGGACATCTGATGCAGCACGGCATGGTCGATCTCGCCATCGTCGGCACCGACCGCGTGGCCGCCAATGGCGACGTCTGCAACAAGATCGGCACCTATCTGAAGGCGCTCGCCGCGCATGACAATAACGTGCCGTTCTACGTCGCGCTGCCGTCACCGACGATCGATTTCGCCGTCAATGACGGCATCCGCGACATCCCGATCGAGCAGCGCAGCGGCACGGAGGTCACCGACATGACCGGTCGCACGGCGGATGGAAGGCTGGAGACGGTGCGTATCGTCCCTGAAGGATCGCCGGTCGCGAACTATGCCTTCGACGTGACGCCGGCTCGGCTCGTCACCGGCCTCATCACCGAGCGCGGTGTGCTGAAGCCGGATCGTGCCGCGCTCGCGGCTGCCTTTCCGGAGCGGGTTGCGGCCACCGCAGAGTAGGCTCTCGTAGGTTGGGCAAAGGCGCGAAAGGCGCCGTGCCCACCATATGCTTGTGGTGGGCACGCTTCGCTTTGCCCACCCTACGGCATTTGCGAACTATATCAGCTTCAGCCCCGTCGCAGCCTCGAGCTCCGCGATCGCCTGGGCGCCGCTCGTCACCTTGATCGTGGTCATGCCCATCTCGCGCGCGGGCTTGAGGTTGACGCCGAGATCGTCGAGATAGACGCACGTCTTGGGATCGACCTTCAGCGTCTCCACCATCATCTTGTAGATCTGCGGGTCGGGCTTGCGCAGGCCGATCTTGGCGGATTCGATGACGTGGTCGAACAGCACCATGACTTCGGCGATATAGAGGGAGCGTCCGGTCATGCTGCCGATCGCGTTGGCCGGCAAATTGTTGGTGATGCAGCCGGTCTTGAATTGCGCCTTGATGCGCTTCAGTGCCTCGACCATCTCGGGCCGGAGATCGCCCTGCAGCAACGATACCACGTCGCGCCCGCGCACCTCGGCACCGAGCGCCAGCGACTCCTCGGCGAACAGATGATCGAACGTTTCGATATCGACCTCCGCCCGCTCGAACTTGGCCCAGGCATTTTCCAGATGGTTGGCGGCGTTGGTCCGCCGGATGATGTCGGTCGGCAGCCCGCGCTCCGTCTCGAACCGCGCGAAGGCCTCGAACGGCGAACTCGTCAGCACGCCGCCAAAATCAAAGATCACCGCCTCGATCGCCAATGTCCTGCCCTCGTCAATTCCTTTCCAAGAGGGCTAGCATGCGCTATCGGCAAGGGCCAGTCCGAAGCAAATTCCGGCGCTCACCGAACCAACGGCCGAGACATGTTCCCCATGAAGACGATCGCGACATTCGCCACGGCAACTCTGCTGTTCGCCACGCCCGCGCAGGCCATTGTGGGCGGCGGCACGCCGCAGGCCGAGGGTGTCGCGCGCGCCGTCGTCACCATTGTCGGCTCGCGCGGCAATTTCTGCACCGGCAGCCTGATCGCGCCAAGGCTCGTGCTCACCGTCGCTCACTGCGTGCAACCCGGCGCCGACTACAAGATCGTCGATCGCGGAACCGACGGCCAGCCGCAATTGATGAACGTGCGCACGGTCGCGATCCATCCGAACTTCAACATGCAGGCGATGCAGTCGCACCGCGCCACCGCCGACGTGGCGCTGCTGCAACTGGAAATTCCACTCAAGGGAAAATCCACAGTGCCGGTCGGTATGCCGCAAATTCCAATTCGGGTCGGCGACCGCTTTACGATCGCCGGCATCGGCGTCACCGTTCGCGGCGATGGCAAGAGCGGCGGCATCACGCGTGTTGCCGCGCTTGTCGCCACCGGCCAGCCCGGGACGCTCCAGATCCGGCTGGTCGATCCCGTAACCAGCGGTGTTCGCGACGGAATTGGCGCTTGCACCGGCGATTCCGGTGGCCCGGTGTTCGAGGACAAGCCGAACGGTGCCGTGCTGGTCGGCCTCATCAGCTGGTCCACGGGGCCGAACGGCGCGGCCGGTTGCGGCGGGTTGACCGGCGTCACGCCGCTCACGCTCTACCGCGACTGGATCTTGCAGACCGCGCGGAGCTGGGGTGCGGCGCTGTGATTTGACCGCGGCTTGATCTATGTCATTTTGATGCGGAAGCGCGGCGGGTGATCATGCCGGCCGCGGAGGAAACGCGCCGTCCGTCAAGGGCGGCAATAAGAACAAGCAAGGCATAGAAGCAACAATGAATGTCGCTGTTCGCGGTCACGCCGCTACCAAGCAAGCTTCCGAGCATTTCGACGTGCTGATCGTCGGCGCCGGCATCTCCGGCATCGGCAGCGCCTATCACATCGAAAAGCAGCTGCCGGGCACCAGCTACGTGATCCTGGAGACGCAGGAAACGTTTGGCGGCACCTGGAGCACACATCGCTATCCCGGCATTCGCTCCGACAGCGATCTCCATACCTTCGGCTACAGCTTCAAGCCCTGGGTCGGCCCGCCGATCGCGACCGCCGAGGAGATTCTCTCCTATATGAACGAAGTCATCGAGGATAACGGCCTCGCAAAGCACATCCGCTACAAGCACAAGATCAATTCGGCGCGTTGGTCGAGCGAGCAAAATCTCTGGACCATCGAGGCGGTGACGACCGACACCGGCGAGCCCAGGACGTTCACCACAAACTTCCTCTGGATGTGCCAGGGCTATTACCGCCATTCCGAAGGTTACACGCCGGACTGGAAGGGCACGGACCGGTTCAAGGGCCGCATCGTCCATCCCCAGACCTGGCCTGACGATATCGACCTCACCGGCAAGAAGGTCGTCGTGATCGGCTCGGGCGCCACCGCGGCAACCCTCGTGCCGAACATCGCGGACAAATGCGCTCACGTCACCATGTTGCAGCGCTCGCCGACCTATTTCCGGCTCGGTCGCAACGCCATCGAGATCGCGGAGGAGCTGCGCCGGCTCCAGGTCGACGAGGAATGGATCCACGAGATCGTGCGACGCAAGATCCTGTTCGAACAGGATGCCTTCACCAAACTCTGCGTGTCCAAGCCCGAGCAGGTCAAGAAGGAGCTGATCGGCCAGATCAGCGCGGTCCTCGGTCCCGACTACGACGTCGAGACGCACTTCACGCCGACATACCGGCCGTGGCGACAGCGCATTGCGTTCGTACCGGATGCGGACCTGTTCAAGGGCATTGCAAGCGGCAAGGCCTCCGTCGTCACCGACGAGATCGAGTGCTTCGTCGAGAACGGCATCCAGCTCAAATCCGGCAAGCTGCTGGAGGCCGACGTCATCGTCACCGCCACCGGCTTCAACCTCGCGGCCCTCGGCGACATCGCCTTCGAGATCGACGGCAAGCCGCTCGCCTTCGGCGACACCGTTACTTATCGCGGCATGATGTTCACGGGCGTGCCGAACATGGTCTGGGTGTTCGGTTATTTCCGGGCCAGCTGGACCCTGCGCGTCGATCTCGTCGCCGATTTCGTCTGCCGGCTGCTCGGCCACATGAAGGCCAAGGGTAAGAAGAAGGTCGAGGTGAGCTTGCGCGCTGAGGACCACAACATGCCGATCCTGCCCTGGATCGATCCGGAAAACTTCAACCCTGGCTACATGATGCGCAACATGGACCTGTTGCCCAAGCGCGGCGATAAGCCCGAATGGCAGCACAGCCAGGACTACTGGACCGAGAAGGACGAGATCCCGAAGACCGATCTGGACGACAAGGCGTTTGTTTACGGGTGAGGGCGTTCGCGGGTGAGGTTGGTGTGAGCGTGCGGGGCGACCGCTCACCACATCCTCCGCTGTCGTCCCGGGCGCGAAGCGAACCCGGGACCCATAACCACAGGGAGTGGTTATCAGGCGCGCTGTTAACTCCGAGTCTTCGCCAAACTACTTCCTGTGGTTGGGTCCCGGACCTGCGCTTCGCTTGTCCGGGACGACACTGTTTGCAAGGTTAGTGGCGTGCCCCTACCTGCAACAGCTCACGAATTTCTTCGCGTCGCATTCGTCGCAATCGCCGCGGCTGCTGTCCGGTTCTCCACCCCGAGCTTGGCGTAGATCTGCTCCAGATGCTTGTCGACCGTGCGCGGGCTCAAACCCAGGATCTGCGCGATGTCGCGGTTGGTCTTGCCCTTGCTGAGCCAGGCCAAGACTTCACCCTCGCGGGTGGTGAGGCCGAGTTCGCTCGTGAATTCGACGGGCGGTGCGGTGCCGGCCTCCCTGGAGAGCCGCAGCAGAAATTCGTTCGGCGCCGTTTCGCCCATGTAATAAAGCCGGAGTTGCGGATTTTCGGGCAAGGTGGCCGCCTGAGACTTCGAGCTCCCTTTGGCCTTGGCCTGCTCCAGCCATTGCAGCAGTGATGGCGACAGGACGAAGTCGTCGGCCTGAGCGCCCTGATGGTCGGACATCAGCTTCTGCGCCTGCGGCGTCGCCCATAACACGTCGCCCTGGCGGTTGACCGCGAACAGGAAGCGGCCGGAAACGTCGAGCGCAGCGCGCGCACTCTGTGTCATCCGGGCATTGCCGAGATGGACGCGGATGCGCGCCAGCATCTCCTCGATCACGATCGGTTTTGTCACGTAGTCGACGCCGCCAGCCTCGAGCCCGCGCACGATATGCTCGGTTTCGGCAAGGCCCGTCATGAAGATCACGGGCACATTGGCAAGACCCGCATCGCGCTTGAGCCGGCGGCAGGTCTCGAAGCCGTCGATGCCGGGCATCACGGCGTCAAGCAGGACGATGTCGGGCGTGATCTGGTCGATGATGCGCATCGCCGCCGCGCCGTCGAGCGCCACCATCACCGTCATGCCGGCGCCATCGAGCGCGTCGGTCAGCAGCCGAAGCGTTTCGGGAGAGTCATCCACAACGAGCGCGACGTCGCGCTTCTTCGACTCAATGCTCATGCGCATGCAATGTCTTCAATGTGTTCATGTACTGGTCGAGATCGAAGCGGTCGACCAGCGACCGCATCTGCGCGACGAAGTCGGCATGCTCCGGGTGCTCGTTGCCGATCTCGTCCAGCTTCAACTGGATACCCTTGACGTAGCCGATTTGGCCGAGCCCGATCAGCGCCTCGATGTGCCGCACCGGCGGCCTCGATCCGCTCTCCGGCCGCCAGAATGGCACCGCGATTTCGTCTGAGCCGTACTGCCACTCGAGCTTGAGGAGCTGGCGGATCGTCTCCAGCAGCCGCGGGATGTCGATCGGCTTCATCAGATAGCCGTCGTGGAAAGGCTGCGCCAGCGGGGTGCCGTGAGCCTCCAATGCGCTCGCCGAGACCATCAGGATGCGCGCCTGGTGATGGCCGCCCGCGCGCAAGGCCTCCGCGACGGCCCAGCCGTCCATGGCGGGCATCGAGATATCGAGCAGGAACAGATCGGGCCGGCAATGTTGCGCCAGCGCGAGGCAGCCGGGCCCGTCGGGGGCGCTGAGCAGGATGAAGCCGAGCGGCGTCAGCACCTCGCGCAGCAGGTCGCGGTGAACGGGATCGTCGTCGGTGATGAGGATGGTCTTGCGCGCGCCGTGATAGCCGGAGACCGGGGCCTCCACTGGCGCGATGCGCTGGGGATTGGTCACCTCCGACAGCAGGATCTTGACCTTGAACGTGCTGCCGGAGCCGACCTTGCTCAAGACCTTGATATCGCCGCCCATCACGCCGGCGAGTAGGCGGCTGATGGTCAGGCCGAGCCCGGTGCCGGTCTGCGGCTGCGAGACACCGAGCGCACCGCGCTCGAAGGGCGCGAAGATGCGCTCGAGATCGTCGCTCTGGATGCCCGGACCGGTATCGATCACCTCGAACTCGGCGACGGGACTGCGATAATGCACCACGAACTGCACACTGCCGGTCTGGGTGAACTTGATGGCGTTCGAGAGCAAATTGATCAGCACCTGACGCAGCCGCTTCTCGTCGGCATAGACCACGACCGGCAAATGCGGAGGCCGCCGGAACACGAAGTCGATGCCCTTGGCGGCGGCCTGAAGCCGGAACATGCCGACGAGCTGGTCGAGAAATTCGCTGAGGCGTACCTCATCGCGCGACAGATACAGCCGCCCCGCCTCGATCTTGGAGATGTCCAGAATGCCGTCGATCAGACCGGAGAGGTGGTCGGCGCTGCGGCGGACGACGCGGACCTGGTCGCGCGGCTTGGTGCTCAGTGTCGCGTCCTGCTCGAGGAGTTGCGCATAGCCGCTGATCGCATTCAGCGGCGAGCGCAGCTCGTGGCTCAGGCCGACCACGTAGCGGCTCTTGGCGAGGTTTGCGGATTCGGCGACCTCCTTGGCACGCTGGAGCTCAGCGTCGGTGCGCTTGTGGGCGTCGATCTCCTGGATCAGCAGCGTGGTCTGTCGCCGCGTCTCGGCTTCGGCCGCGCGGCGGCTCTGCTGCGCCAGCACGAACAGCCAGGCCACCACGCCGATGATGATGCTGAGCGAGAAGAACACCTTCCAGAGCACGTCGGAGACGAGCGTGTTCTCGCCGTGCACGCTCGCCGAGGTCTGCAGATAGATCAGGCCCAGCACCAGCGCGACGAGGCCGGCGGAGACCACGAACACACCGACATAATGGCCGAGTTGCGAGTTGATCCGCGCGTAGATCGGCTGGGGCATCAACTTGCCCAGCGTCTCCGATACCTGCGCCTGGATCCGCGCGTGCGGCTTGCAGAGATCGTGGCAGCGGGCGTCGAGCGAACAGCACAAGGAGCAAATCGGCCCGGCGTAAGCGGGGCAGGAGGCCATGTCCTCCGGCTCGAACGCGTGCTCGCAGATACAGCACTGGATCGATTCGACGTTCTGCCAGCTCCGCTTCGGCTTGCGTGCAATGTAGTATTTGCCGCCCGTGGCCCAGGCGATCAACGGTGCGGCGATAAAGGCGACCGCGAGCGCGATGAAGGCTGACAGCGCCTTCGCGACAGGTCCGAACAGGCCGTAGAACGCGCTGATGGAGACGATGGTCGCGATCGTCATCGCGCCCACGCCCACCGGATTCACGTCGTAGAGATGCGCGCGCTTGAATTCAATCTGCTGTGGCCGCAGTCCAAGCGGCTTGTTGACGATGAGATCGGCGACCAGCGCGCCGACCCAGGCGATCGCGACGTTCGAATAGAGCGCCAGCGTCTGCTCCAGGGCCTTGTAGACGCCGATCTCCATCAACAGCAGCGCCACGATGACGTTGAAGACCAGCCAGACGACACGGCCGGGATGGCTGTGAGTCAGGCGCGAGAAGAAGTTCGACCACGCGATCGAGCCGGCATAGGCGTTGGTGACATTGATCTTCACTTGGGACAGGATCACGAACGTGCCGGTCAAGGCCAGCGCGAGGTCAGGCTGCGACAGCACGTAGCGGAACGCTTCGAGATACATATGCGCGGGCTCGGCGGCCTCCTCGGGCGGCACCCCGTGGCTGAGCGCGAAGAAGGCGAGGAACGAGCCGGCCAGAAGTTTCAGCGCGCCGAGCACGATCCAGCCCGGTCCCGCGCTCATCAGCGCCATCCACCAGGAGGCCCTGGAGGCGCGGCGGTCGCGCGGCAGGAAGCGCAGGAAGTCGACCTGTTCGCCGATCTGCGCCACCAGCGAAAACACCACCGAGGCCGCGACTCCGAACAGCAGCAGGTCGAAATGCCCGTTGAGATCGCCGTGCTCGCCCGAGAACTTGCGCCACTCCGTAAAGGAGTGCGGGTTGTGCCAGGCGATCGCCGCGAACGGAATGATGTGGAGCACGATCCAGAGGGGCTGCGTCCACAATTGGAAGCGGCTGATCAGCGTGATGCCGTAGGCCACCAATGGGATGATGACGACGGCGCTGATGAGATAGCCGATCGGCCGCGGAATCCCGAAGCACATCTCGAGCGCGGACGCCAGGATCACGGCTTCGATCGCAAAGAAGATGAAGGTGAAGGACGCGTAGATCAGCGAGGTGACGGTGGAGCCGATGTAGCCGAAGCCGGCGCCCCGCGTCAGCAGGTCGATGTCAATGCCGCATTTGGCGGCATAATAGGCGATCGGCACGCCACAGCAGAAGATGATGGTCGAGACCACCAGGATGGCGGCGGTCGCGTTGGTGACGCCGTAGTTCAGGGTGATGGTGCCGCCGATCGCCTCCATCGCCAGGAACGAGATCGCGCCCAGCGCCGTGTTGGCGACGCGGGCGGCGGACCAGCGACGCGCGCTCTTCGCCGTGAAGCGCAGCGCGTAGTCCTCCAGCGTCTGGTTGGCAACCCATTGGTTGTACTGGCGCCTGACGCGGTCTATTCGCTGCCGCCCTGCCACTCTTTACCCCACTCCCGATACGGACCTCGAGCCCTCGCAAATTCCGTACCAAAAGCCTACGTCGGCATTTTGCGGTGCAGTATACGCGATCTTGCGTATGCTTGCGCTGCATAAATTCGAGCCATCCTCACGGCACCAATCGCGTGTTCTCGAACAAAAGTGGGGTGCTCATGTCGGACGAAGAAAACAAGGGCCTGTTGTCGCCGCTCCGGCGCAAATTATTGATGGGAATGGCCGCCGTGCCTGTTATCACGATGCTGCCGCGGGCATCTTTTGCGCAGGCCCCGGCAACCTCGGCGGTCAACACGACGGGTCTCGCGGTTACTGACACCGAGGTCACGGTCGGCATCCTGCATTCGGCCACCGGCACCATGGCCATCTCCGAGACCGGCTCGATCGAGGCTGAAAAGCTCGCCATCGAGCAGATCAACGCGGCCGGCGGCGTGCTCGGGCGCAAGATCAAGTTCATCCAGGAAGACGGCGCCTCCGACTGGCCGACCTTCGCGGAAAAGGCCAAGAAGCTGCTGGTCAACGACAAGGTCGCGGCGATCATGGGCTGCTGGACCTCAGCCTCGCGCAAGGCCGTGCTGCCGGTCATGGAGCAGTATAACGGCATGCTCTACTACCCGACCTTCTACGAAGGCCTCGAGCAGTCCAAGAACGTCATCTACACCGGTCAGGAAGCGACCCAGCAGATCCTCGCCGGCCTGAACTGGATCGCCAAGGAGAAGGGCGCCAAGACCTTCTTCTTCATCGGCTCCGACTACATCTGGCCTCGCACCTCGAACAAGATCGCGCGCAAGCACGTCGAGAACGTGCTGAAGGGCAAGGTCGTCGGCGAGGAGTACTACGCGCTCGGCTCGACGCAATTCAACTCGGTCATCAACAAGATCAAGCTGACCAAGCCCGACGTGATCTTCACCGACGTCGTCGGCGGATCGAACGTCGCGTTCTACAAGCAGCTCAAGGCCGCCGGTATCGACCTCTCCAAGCAGGCGCTGCTGACAATCTCGGTGACCGAAGACGAGATCGACGGCATCGGCGGCGAGAACATCGCGGGCGCCTATGCCTGCATGAAGTACTTCCAATCGCTCGACAATGCGAACAACAAGGCCTTCTCGTCGGCATTCAAGAAGATGTGGGGCGAGAAGACGGTGATCGGAGACGTCACCCAGGCTGCCTATCTCGGCCCGTGGCTGTGGAAATTGACGGTGGAGAAGGCCGGCTCCTTCGACGTCGACAAGATCGCGGCGGCCTCGCCGGGCGTCGAGTTCAAGGGTGCGCCGGAAGGCTATGTGCGCATCCACGAGAACCATCACCTCTGGTCGAAGACCCGGGTGGGGCGCGCCAAGCTCGATGGCCAGTTCGAGCTGATCTACGAGACCGCCGATCTCGTCGAGCCGGATCCGTTCCCCAAGGGCTACCAGTAAGTCGAGGCGATTGCCGCAGCTGACCTGAAAACCAAGCCGCTCCCTGGCGTGGACCGCAAATCCACGCCCAAGACCCCCGCGTCGCGAACCTGCTCGCGACGCGGGACCCTTTCCCTGACGGAGGACATCGATGTTCGGCGACTACTCGCTTGGTGATCTCGGCTCGATCTTCGTCATGCAGGGTTTTGCAGGACTGATCCTGTTCTCGGTCTATGTCCTGATGGCGCTCGGGCTTGCCATCATCTTCGGCCAGATGGGCGTCATCAACATGGCCCATGGCGAGTTCATGATCCTCGGGGCCTACGTCACCTGGATGACCTCAAATCTGTTCCAGGCCTATTTGCCGAGCCTGTTCAGCGGCTACTTCTTCCTTGCGATGATCCTGGCCTTTGTCGCATCCGGTGCGTTGGGAATGCTGGTGGAATGGGCGCTGATACGGCATCTGTACAAGCGGCCGCTCGACACGCTGCTCGCCACCTGGGGCCTCAGCCTGATGCTGCAGCAGGCCTATCGCTCCGTGTTCGGCGCACGCGAAGTCGGCGTCGAGCTGCCGCAATGGATGCTGGGCTCGCTGCACGTCACTGAGAGCATCGAAGTGCCGATCAACGGCGTCTTTGTGATGTGCCTCACTGTTCTGATCACCATCTCGGTCGCCTACGTGATGTACAAATCGCGTTGGGGCCGCCAGGTGCGCGCTGTCGTGCAGAACCGCATCATGGCCGGCGCCGTCGGCATCAACACCGAAAAGGTCGACCGCTACACGTTCGGGCTCGGTTGCGGCATTGCCGGCATCGCCGGCAGCGCCTTCACCATGATCGGCTCGACCGGACCGACCTCCGGACAGCTTTACATCGTCGATACGTTCCTGGTGGTCGTCTTTGGCGGCGCCGCCAGCCTGCTCGGTACCATCGCCTCGGCCTTCTCGATCTCTCAGACGCAATCGACGCTCGAGTTCTTCATGTCGGGTTCGATGGCCAAGGTGCTGACGCTGCTTGCCGTTGTCGGAATCCTGATGCTGCGCCCGCAGGGTCTCTTCGCCCTCAAGGTCCGCAAATAACAAGAAGCAGGCAAGTCATGATCAACTCACGCTTCTTCAACCGATCCGAACTGATGGGCTTCATTGCCCTGGCCGCCGTGCTGTTCGTGATCCTGCCGCTGACGCTGGATGTATTCCGCCTCAACCTAGTCGCCAAATACCTGACCTACGCCTTTGTCGCGCTCGGCCTCGTGTTGTGCTGGGGCTATGGCGGCATCTTGAGCCTGGGGCAGGGTGTGTTCTTCGGCCTCGGTGGCTATTGCATGGCGATGTTCCTCAAGCTCGAGGCCTCGAGTGTCGAGAACACGAAGATCCAGTCGACACCAGGCATCCCCGATTTCATGGACTGGAATCAGATCACGTCGCTGCCGCTGTTCTGGCAGCCGTTTCACAGCCTCACCTTCACCATCCTCGCCATCATTCTGGTCCCCGGCGTCTTCGCCCTGATCATCGGTGCCGCGATGTTCAAGCGCCGTGTCGGCGGCACCTATTTCGCGATCATCACCCAGGCTGTTGCCGCCATCCTCACCATCCTGATCGTCGGACAACAGGGCTATACCGGCGGCATCAACGGCATGACCGACCTGCGCACGCTCAAAGGTTGGGACATCCGGCCCGACCACGCCAAGGTCATCCTGTACTTCGTCGAGGTGGTGCTGCTGTTCGCCTGCATCGGCATCGCGCAGTTCATCCGCCTGACCAAGCTCGGCCGCATCCTGGTGGCGATGCGCGAACAGGAGGACCGCGTCCGCTTCTCCGGCTACAGCGTTGCCAACTTCAAGATCTTCGCCTTCTGCATGGCCGCGGTCTTCGCCGCAATCGGCGGCGCCATGTTCGCGCTCAATGTCGGTTTCATGTCGCCGTCCTTTGTCGGCATCGTGCCGTCGATCGAGATGGTGATCTACACCGCGGTCGGCGGACGGATGTCGATCTTCGGTGCGATATGGGGCGCCCTCCTAGTGAATTTTGCCAAGACCAGCCTGTCGGAATCCTTCCCGCAGCTCTGGCTGTTCGGTCTCGGCGCGCTGTTCATCGCAGTCGTCCTCGCCTTCCCGAACGGGCTGTCCGGGCTCTGGGCTGACTATGTGCAGCCACGCATCGATTGGCTGTTCGCCTCGCGCAAGTCGAAACCGGACTGGAAAGACAACTCGGTCGCCGACGGCGCGCCGGCAGAGTGAGGAGATAGATCATGCTCGTCGGTCATCAGCCCAAGGAATTCCTGCTCGCTGTCTCCGGACTGACGGTCTCGTTCGACGGGTTCAAGGCGGTCAATGATCTCTCCTTTTACGTCGAGGAGAATGAGATCCGCGTCATCATCGGTCCCAACGGTGCCGGAAAGACCACGGTGCTCGACCTGATCTGCGGCAAGACAAAGGCGACCTCTGGCTCGATTCAGTTTCGTGGCAAGGAGCTCACGAAGATGAAGGAGAACCAAATCGTGCAAACCGGCGTCGGGCGCAAGTTCCAGACGCCGTCGGTGTTCGAAGACCTCACCGTCTTCGAAAATCTCGAGATCTCGTTTCCGCGCGGTCGCACCGTGTTCGGCTCGCTGACCTTTCAGCGCGACCAGCTCGTGAAGGAGCGGGTCGCCGAGGTCGCCGAGATGATCTTCCTCAAGGACAAGCTCAACACCTATGCCGACGAGCTCAGCCACGGCCAGAAGCAGTGGCTCGAGATCGGCATGCTGCTGATCCAGGATCCGGACCTCCTGATGCTGGACGAGCCGGTCGCCGGCATGAGCGTGTCCGAGCGCGCCAAGACCGCCGAGCTCCTCAACCGCATCATCAAGAATCGCTCGGTGCTGGTGATCGAGCACGACATGAAGTTCGTCGAGGACATCGCCCACAAGGTCACCGTGCTGCACCAGGGCCAGATCCTCTCGGAAGGGACCATGGAGAAGGTCAAGAACGACCCCAAGGTCATCGAAGTGTACCTCGGCCATTAAGGAGCACGCTGATGCTGGCAATCTCAGATCTCCACGTCGCCTACGGCCAGAGCGAGGTGCTGCACGGACTCAACGTCAAGGTCGCGCCCAACGAGATCGTGGCGATCATGGGCCGAAACGGCATGGGCAAGACCACGCTGATGAAGTCGCTGATGGGCATCCTGCCGGCGAAAAGCGGTTCGGTGACCATGGACGGCGCCGAGCTCGGTAGCCTCAAGAGTTTTGAGCGTGTCGCCAAGGGCCTCGCTTACGTGCCGCAGGGGCGCATGATCTTTTCGACCATGACGGTGAAGGAGAACATCGAGACCGGCCTCGTCGTCTCCGGCGGATCCGAGGTGCCGGGCGATATCTACGAACTCTTTCCCGTGCTGCTGGAGATGAAGGGCCGCCGCGGCGGCAATCTTTCCGGCGGCCAGCAGCAGCAACTCGCCATCGCCCGCGCGCTCGCGACCAAGCCCAAGGTGCTGTTGCTGGACGAGCCGACCGAAGGCATCCAGCCGTCGATCATCAAGGACATGGCGCGCACGCTGAAGCGAATTCGCGACGAGAAGGGCCTCTCGATCGTCGTGTCCGAGCAGGTTCTGAGCTTTGCGCTCGAAATCGCCGACCGCGTGCTGGTGATCGAGAACGGCGAGATCGTGCGCGACGATCCGCGCGAGGCCGTCGATGCCGCGCAGGTCTCGAAATATCTGTCCGTCTAACCAACCGTGTAAAAGGGGAGCATCTCGATGCCAGAGACACTGATCAAGGTCGATCTCACCAAGTCGGCTTACGATAATGACATGGTGCACAACCGCTGGCACCCCGACATCCCGATCGTGGCGTGGGTCAATCCCGGCGACGATTTCATCATCGAGACCTATGACTGGACCGGCGGCTTCATCAAGAACAACGATTCCGCCGATGACGTGCGCGACATCGATCTGTCGATCGTGCACTTCCTGTCCGGCCCGATCGGTGTCAAGGGCGCCGAGCCCGGTGATCTCCTGGTGGTCGATCTGCTCGACGTCGGCCCGATGAAAGAGAGCCTGTGGGGCTTCAACGGCTTCTTCTCGAAGCAGAACGGCGGCGGCTTCCTCACCGACCATTTCCCACTGGCGCAGAAGTCGATCTGGGACATCAAGGGCCTCTATACCTCGTCGCGCCACGTGCCCGGCGTGAACTTTGCCGGCCTGATCCATCCCGGCCTGATCGGCTGTCTGCCCGATCCCAAGATGCTGGATACCTGGAACAAGCGCGAGGCCGAGCTGATCTCGACCAACCCGACTCGCGTGCCGGGTCTTGCCAATCCGCCATTCGCGCCGACCGCTCATGGCGGTCGCGCCAAGGGCGACGTGAAGGCCAAGATCGGCGCAGAAGGTGCGCGCACCGTTCCGCCGCGCGAGCATGGCGGCAATTGCGACATCAAGGACCTCTCGCGCGGCTCGAAGATCTACTTCCCGGTCTACGTTCCCGGCGCGGGCCTCTCGATGGGCGATCTGCACTTCAGCCAAGGCGACGGCGAGATCACCTTCTGCGGCGCCATCGAAATGGCCGGCTGGCTGCATCTCAAGGTCGAGGTGATCAAGGATGGCATGGCCAAATACGGCATCAAGAATCCGATCTTCAAGCCATCGCCGATCACGCCGAACTACAAGGACTATCTGATTTTCGAGGGCATCTCGGTCGATGAGGCCGGCAAGCAGCATTATCTTGACGTCCACATCGCCTATCGGCAGGCCTGCCTCAATGCGATCGAGTATCTGAAGAAGTTCGGCTACTCCGGCGCCCAGGCCTATTCGATCCTCGGTACCGCGCCGTGCCAGGGCCACATCTCCGGTGTGGTCGACGTCCCCAATGCCTGCGCCACGCTATGGCTGCCGACCGAGATCTTCGACTTCGACGTGATGCCGTCGGCGGCTGGCCCCATCAAGCACATCACCGGCGATATCCAGATGCCGATCTCACCGGACAAATAATCGCTGCGCTCCCTCTCCCCGTTCTTACGGGGAGAGGGGCTGTCTCCACACGAATCGTGGCAGCGAGTTGTGTTGAACACGCATGAGGGATGATGCGATGCCGGTCTACGAATATCTCTGTGACGACTGCGGCCCCTTCAAGGATCTTCGCCCGATGGCGGAATGCGACGATCCGCAAAGCTGTCCGCATTGCGAGACTATGGCGCCGCGGGTGATCCTGACCGCACCGAATTTCTTCTGCATGCCGGCGGACAAGCGCAAGGCGCACGCCGTCAACGAGCGGAGCTCGCATGCGCCGCAGACGCTCGCGCAGTACAAGGCCTCGCACGGTCCGGGCTGCGGGTGCTGCGCGTCGGGGAAGACAGTCAAGGACAAGGGCTCGGCGGATAGGAAAAAGCCCGCACGGCTGATGACCAAGGCCAAGAGCGGTGCCAAGGGCTTTCCGACGGCGCGGCCGTGGATGATCAGCCACTAACGCTGGCGAAGACCTCAAACGAACAAAAGACAGGAGCGGCCCAAATGCTTCACGGCGACATTTCTAGCAGCAACGACACGGTCGGCGTCGCAGTCGTCAATTACAAGATGCCCCGCCTGCACACCAAGGCCGAGGTGCTCGACAACGCCCGCAAGATCGCCGACATGCTGGTGGGCATGAAGGCCGGTCTGCCCGGCATGGATCTGGTGATCTTCCCGGAATATTCCACCCAGGGCATCATGTACGACTCCAAGGAGATGTATGAGACGGCGTGCTCAGTGCCCGGTGAAGAGACTGCGATTTTCGCCGAGGCCTGTCGCAAGGCGAAAGTGTGGGGCGTGTTCTCGCTGACCGGCGAGCGCCATGAGGAGCACCCCCACAAGGCGCCCTACAACACCCTGATCCTGATGAACGACAAGGGCGAGATCGTCCAGAAGTACCGCAAGATCATGCCGTGGGTGCCGATCGAGGGCTGGTATCCCGGCAATTGTACCTATGTCTCCGACGGCCCGAAGGGCATGAAGGTCAGCCTGATCATCTGCGACGACGGAAATTTTCCGGAGATCTGGCGTGATTGCGCCATGAAGGGCGCCGAGCTGATCGTGCGCTGCCAGGGCTACATGTACCCGGCCAAGGAGCAGCAGGTTCTGATCTCCAAGGCCATGGCGTGGGCCAACAACGTCTATGTCGCGGTCGCCAATGCCGCCGGTTTCGATGGCGTCTATTCCTATTTTGGGCACTCCGCGATCATCGGCTTTGACGGCCGCACGCTCGGCGAGTGCGGCGAGGAGGATTACGGCATCCAGTACGCGCAGCTCTCAAAGCATCTGATCCGCGACGCGCGCCGCAACGGCCAGTCACAGAACCATCTCTACAAGCTGGTCCACCGCGGCTACACCGGCATGATCAATTCCGGCGAGAGCCCGCGCGGCGTCGCGGCCTGCCCCTATGATTTCTACAAAAACTGGATCAAAGATCCCGAAGGCACGCGCGACATGGTCGAGGCGATGACCCGTTCGACGCCGGGGACCGACGAATGCCCGATCGACGGCATCCCGAATGGGGCGGCCCCCTCCAATTATTGAGGCGTGAGCCGCATCATGCGCAAAATGGGAGCTTTGCGCTTGGAAACCGTGGCGCGGTTGCAACATGGCCGCGGGATTCTGCTTTGGTTGTGCGCCAAAGAGACACATTCCGGCGGAGCGTAGTTTTACGGGGCATCCTTATGGCCTAAGTTCCCGGCGGACTGCGGGAATGGGGAAAGTGTGACGTGAGGGGCGAGGGGCTATGGAGGCGGCAGGGGCGCCTGCGCCGGGGCGGCGCCGCCGTTCCATCCGTCGGCGCGTCGGCAATCCTGACGATTGTGTTCGGCCTTGGCCTTTCGACGACATCGGCCAGCGCGCAGTGCGTCCCCGATCCTGCCGCGAGCGGCCAGACCGTCACCTGTAGCGACGATGCCAACGGATTCCAGGCCGGCGCCGGCGTCGACAGCCTCACCGTCAACGTGCTGTCGGGCGCGACCGTGAACGACAACGGCACGGTCTCGATCGGCGTCAACGATTCCAGCGCCGTCACCAACAACGGAACGCTGTCGGCGGCCTCGGGCCTGATCGGCATCGGCGTCGGCAATTCGAATACCGTGACCAACAACGGCACCATCACGGTGCTCGGCAACGGCTTCGGCATCTTCGGGCTCGATCACAACATCATCGCCAATGCCGGGACGATCACCGCCGGGGACGGCGGCGCCGCGATCCGGGTCGGCGATAACAACACCGTCACCAACAGCGGTGCGCTCTCGGTCGGCGCGCAGGGCGCGGGCATCTTCGCGGTCCAGAACAACACGATCACCAATGCCGTGACGGGCACGATCACCGGCCTCGATGATGCGATCGGAATCTACGCGTCGTTCGGCGGCGCGACCGTGACCAATGCAGGCGCGATCACGGTTGGCGATTCCACGGGCTTCTCCGGCGGCATTATCGCGATCAGTGACAACAACACGGTCACCAACACGGCCACCGGCAGGATCTCGGTCGGGCAGAATGCCGCCGGCATCTTCATGCAAGGTGACTTTCAAACCGCGAACAATTTCGGCGACATCAAGGCAACCGATGTCGGCGTCGGCATTGCAGTCACGGGCGACGACGCCAGGGTGACCAATGGCGGTTCGATCACGGTCGGCGACAGCGGGGCGGCGGGCATTTCAGTGCAAGGTGATCGGGCCGTCATCATCCAGAACGGAACGATCGACGTCGGTCTGGGAGGAAGTTTCGGCATTGGTTTTTCCGGCTCGTCCTCCACGATCACCAACAACGGCCGGATCACGGCTGGCGATTTCACCTCGGGCATTGCGGTGTTCGGCGACGACAACGTCATCACCAACGGCGGCACGATCTCCGTCGGCGCCTCAGGCATCGGTATCTCCGTGTTCACGTCCTCGACCACCAATCAGGTCGTCAATACCGGCACCATCACCGTCGGGGCCAACGGTGTCGGCATCAGCGTGGATGGCGGCGGCAGCGTGTTCAACTCGGGAACCATCAACGCCGCGACCGGCCTCGCCGCGATCGAGTTCTGCAACTGCGGCCCGAACACGCTGACGCTCGGGCCCGGCAGCATCATCAACGGCCTCGTGCTTGGTGCAGGCACCGATACATTCCAGCTCGGCGGCACAGGCAAGGACACATTCGATCTCAGCCTGATCGGTCCCCTGCTCCAATATGACGGTTTCACGACCTTCAACAAGGTCGACAGCTCGACCTGGACGGTGACCGGTACCGGCAACCAGGACTGGAACGTGCTCGGCGGCACGCTTCTGCTCGCCGGCACCATCAACGGCAATGTGACCGTTGCCGCGGGTGGCACCTTCGGCGGCGTCGGCAACGTCAACACCATCAACGTCAATGGCGGCACTCTGGCGCCAGGGCTTCCGACCGGCACGCTCAACGTCAACGGCGATCTCAACTTCACCGGCGCGTCAACTTACATGGTGCAGGTGTCGGGGGCGAACAACGGCATCGCGGTCGTGACCGGGACTTCCACGCTCAGTGGCGCGACCGTCGCGGTCGTTCCGATCGGTACGATCGCAAAGCATTACACGATCCTGACCGCGAACACGTTGCCCGACACCTTCAATCCGGCGGTCACGGGTCTGTCGCCGAACCTGCATGCGGCGCTCAGCTATGATCCCAACAACGTCTTCCTCGATCTCGCATTGGGCTATGGCGGCGGCCTCAATATCAATCAGCAGAATGTCGCCAACGTCCTGACGCGCATCTTCAACACCACGGGCAGCCTGCCTGTCGCGCTCGCGAATCTCACGCCGCAGGGCCTGACGCAGGCCTCCGGCGAGCCGGGGACGGGATCGCAGCAGACGACGTTCAATGCGATGAACCTGTTCATGAGCCTGTTAACCGACGTGCTCGGTTCGGGGCGCAGCGGCGCGCCGGGCGCGATGCCTTATGCCGACGACACGAGCGCGAATGTCTATGCTGCGACCAGCAGGGGCGCACATGACAGAAATGCGCGGGACGCCTTTGCCTCGATCTACCGCAAGGCGCCGATCGCGACGTTCGAGCAGCGCTGGGATGTGTGGGCGGCCAGCTACGGCGGCTCGCAGACCACCGACGGCAACGCCGGCCTCGGCTCGAACAACACGACCAGCAGCGTCTATGGCACTGCCGTGGGCCTCGATTACCGCTTCTCGCCGTCGACGGTTGCGGGCTTCGCCCTCGCAGGCGGCGGGACTGGATTCAGCGTCAATGGGCTCGGTTGGGGCCGCTCAGATCTGTTCCAGGCCGGCGTCTTCGTGCGTCATACGGCCGGGCCGGCCTACATCACGGCGGCTCTTGCCTATGGCTGGCAGGACGTCACGACCAATCGCGTCGTGACGGCTGCCGGTTACGACCAGTTGCGCGCGCAGTTCAACGCCAACGCCCTCTCGGGCCGCATCGAGGGCGGTTATCGCCATGCCATGCAGTGGGCCGGCGTCACGCCCTATGCAGCACTTCAGGCCACTCTGTTCAGCCTTCCGGGCTATGCCGAGTCGGCCGTGGTGGGCAGCAACGTCTTCGCGCTCAACTATGCCGCCAAGGACGTGACCAGCACGCGCACCGAACTCGGCCTGCGCGCGGACAGGTCGTTTGCCGCGGCTGGCGGCCTAGTGACCCTGCGCGGCCGCCTCGCCTGGGCGCATGATTACAATCCGGACCGCACGGCCGGCGCGGTGTTCCAGACGCTGCCGGGATCGGCTTTCGTCGTGAACGGCGCTGCTCTGGCGCGCGATTCTGCTCTGACCACGGCATCAGTGCAGATGAACTGGATGAATGGCTGGTCTGCCTCGGCGACCTTCGAGGGCGAGTTCTCGAACGTCACGCGCTCCACCGCCGGCAAAGGCGTTGTGCGCTACGCGTGGTGAGGCGTTGTCACTTCTCTAGGGAGAGGGGCATGACGACTCTATTGAATGTTCAAATGCGATGTCTCCCCTTTTAGGGAGGACC
This sequence comes from Bradyrhizobium sp. PRIMUS42, assembly GCF_023006515.1. Taxonomy (NCBI): domain Bacteria; kingdom Pseudomonadati; phylum Pseudomonadota; class Alphaproteobacteria; order Hyphomicrobiales; family Nitrobacteraceae; genus Bradyrhizobium; species Bradyrhizobium sp. PRIMUS42. The sequence continues at coordinate 539 of NZ_JALBGZ010000019.1, read as the reverse complement.
GAGAGTCACTGCTTCTTCTTCGGCTTCTGCTCGGGCTTTCGCGGTGGACGCGGGGCCGCGGCGGGTGCTGCTGGCATCCCGCTCATCTTGTTGGCGGCTTCGCTGACATCGAGCAGCGAGCGACGGATGTCTTCGAGATAGCCCGCCGATTTCTTCTTCATGGTATCGGCAAGCTCGTGTAATCCCCTGATCTTCTCGTACAGCTCGTCGGCCTTGCCGTCGACGAAGCCGGGCACGGCGCCCTCGATCTTCGTGACCGCCTTGTCGAAGCCTGCGAAGGCGCTGTCGACTTTGGCCATGACGGAATCGATCTCGCCGCCCTTGCTCCGGAGATCGGCAGTGTAGTTTTCGAACGTGCGCAAGCCGTCTTTGATAGCAGGGGCGTTGCTGACGATCGTGCGGTCGACGCTGTGCAGGGTGTCGACGATGGATTCGGCGTCGCTGAGGTCGGCGGTCAGCACGGGGACGCCGTCGAAGTCCAGCGGCACCGGTGGCGCCGAGGGCGCGCCTCCGATCAGCGAGACCGCGGCAACGCCGGT
>NZ_JALBGZ010000199.1:0-9267 GCF_023006515.1 Bradyrhizobium sp. PRIMUS42 | reverse complement strand
CGCGGTGCGCACATATTCGGCGGCGGACTCCGAGAGCATGCGGCCCCATGACGGATAAGGCTCGGGAATGCCGAGGCCGAGGAAGGACAGCGAGGCTCCCCTGGCCGGTGTTGTCGTACACGCCCGGGATCTGCACCGTGCCGCGGTCCGGATCGATCCGGATGGTGCGCCCGCCATATTCGAAAGTGTATTGTGCTTGAGCAGCTGTACTCGCCAAAAGGAATGCGGCCGCGGCCAACAGCTTCCTCATTTCCATCTCCTGAGCAGATAGTCCCCGGACCAGACGCTTACGCCCCGGTTCGATCTTCAAAAGTGATCTAGATCACTGTTCTCGGTATGAGTCGTGCTCGTGCTGACCTTGGTTCAATAACGCCGAACTCTGCCTGGAGTTGGGCGGGGCGGCGCCGGTCGGCGCCTGATCAGCGAAAATCCAGTGCGCCCCGTCTACTTCCGCGGACAACCCGCATTGGCCGCCTGTTGGGCGCGGGCAAGCGCTGCGTCGTTCGCCTTATCGGCATGAACATCGACCGAACCAACGAGGCAGGCATTTGCGCCGCTGATCCCGAACACGGAGAGCTCCTGGAGCTCCTTCTCATCGACGTCGACCCGTCGCCAGGTGCGGATCACAGCGGCCCTTGGTGCGCCGGCACGCATGATCCATTGCACCTTTCCGCCAAACGACTTGCCGGCGCCGCGCCATTGCGCGGTCGGCCCGGACACCTTCTCGATTCCGCCCCGAGGCGCAATCGTGACCGATACGATGTTGCCTTCGTCGGCAAAGCGCACCACGTAACCGGCCGGACCCGGGCAGGTCCACAGACCGAGCTCGTCTGTCGACTCGTCCTTGCATGCCGGCCCGGTCGCGGGTGTGAACTTCGACTGTGCGAGCGCACCGTGGAACCCGCTGATCCCGAGCACAATTACGACCGCCAATTTCCTTCGCATGTCAGTCGAACCAGGCGGCGTAGATCTTCTTGTAGCTGCCGTCTTCCATGGAAATGTGCAGCCATTGGTCGACGAAGGCCTTCAGCGCCACGTCGCGCTGGAGCCAATAGGCCTTCTCGGAGAAGTCGAATGGTTTTTCGGGATGCACCGCGCAGAGCACGCCGGCGTGCTGCTTCTGCTGGTAGCGCGTCTCGGAGGCGTCCGTCATCATCAGATCGGCGTTGCCCTTGGCGATCTCGTCGAAGATCACGGTGTTGTCGGGGAAGACGGTGATCTCGGCGTCCTTGACATTGGCGCGTGCGAAACGCTCGTTGGTGCCGCCGGGATTGACGATCACGCGGGTGCCCTTCTTGTCGATGTCCGGAAGCGTCTGGTATTTACCGACGTCGGCGCAGCGCGTGATCGGGGTCTTGCCCTCGCGCATGATCGGTGTCGAGAAGAATCCCTTCTTCTGCCGGTCGAGCGTGACCGAGACGCCGCCCATGGCGATGTCGAACTGGTCGGCCTCGAAATCCTTCATCAGCTTCGGCCAGGCCGTGGGGACGAACTCGACCTTGACCCCCAGCGCCTTGCCGAGCGCTTCCGCCATGTCGACGTCGAAGCCGCTGAACTGCTGCGTGGTCTTGTCCAGGTAGGTGAAGGGCTTGTAGTCGCCGGTCATGCCGACGCGCAGAGTGCCGCGCTTGACGATCTCGTCGAGGCGCGAGGGCGCCTGCTGCGCATGGGCCGAAAGGTTTGCCAGCAACGCGACGGCCACAGCCGCCAGGATTCGAACAGCCCTTCGAACGATCATCTCTTTTCCACCCATGCCCGAACTGCCATTGTGCAACTCTTGAGGTGTGGATTTAGCCCAGATGCCCGTCGCTGGCGAGGCGCAATTGGAAGGAATTCAGAGGTGACGATCTCAATGTACGAGGCCTCGGTCGGCCTCTTCGTGCCCTACTTGCGAAATCTGTCCACACTGCTCGACAAGGGCGTCGCCTATGCCGAGGCCCGCAAGTTCAACCCGACGGTCCTGCTCGGCATGCGAATGGCGCCGAACATGTACGACCTGGCGCAGCAGATCGGCGAGGCCTGCCGCCACGCCACCGTCGCGCCGGCATTGCTGGCCCAGTGCGAGCCGGTGGCGTTGCCGGTGCTGGAGCACGACATGGCGGGGCTTCAGGCGCGCATCGCGACCGCGATCGAGTTCATCGAAAGCCTGCCGCGCGCGGAGATCGACGCGGCGGCGGAACGGAATGTCTTCTTCAAGCTGAAGAACGGCACCGAGCTGCCCTTCACCGGGCGGACGCTGCTGCTGACCTTCAGCGTCCCGCAGTTCTTCTTTCACGTCACGACGGCCTACGACCTGTTGCGGCACGCCGGCGTCGAGCTGGTGAAGCGGGACTTTCTCGGCCCGCGCGAGCGCTAGAGCATGATCCGGACCCGAAGGACCGCGTTAGCGCAAAGTGCGAAGCGGTTTTCCGGCGAGATCATGCTCAAACAAAAACCTAGTGCGCGATGATCGCGCTTTAGGCTTCGCCCTTGCGCTCGTAATCGGCGAGCGAGCTGCGGCCGGCGATCTCGCTGCGCAGCTCTTCGAAGCGCCGGTGCGCCTCGTCCTCCTGCGTGTCGACGAAATGCACCGCGGCCTCGCTCGTCATGGGGCCGCTGACCACGGGGACGGATTGCTCGCCGATGGTCTCGTGAACGTAGAACTGGTCATCATCGCCGCGATGGACTGTCCATTTGAGCCGGATCGCGACCATCGGGCCGGGGCCGACCTTGCTGTAGCCGTCGGCATCGGTGTGCTCCGGCACCAGCGGCTGCTCTTCGACCACTGGATGCTCTTCGATTGACGGATGCTCGTCGACTGACGGATGCTCGTCGACGACCGAATACGCGTCGACGACCTGCTGTTCGTCGGAGTCGATGTGCTCGCGCTCTCCGGCGACCACGATCTCGGTCTCGGTCTTGCGAATGACGAGAACGGGCTCGGGGTGCTCCAGGATGCTGGCGATGGTCGCCAGCGCGTGGTCGGTCGGGTCGATCTCTGACAAGGGTCCATCCTCCAGCTCGACGCGCCGGCCAGTCTGTCCCACTGCCGCCGCGCTTCCGGCTCCATTACGCGCGCTTGATTAAGGCTGAGTTGGGGCTCGATCTGCACCAAAATGGGACGCATTCTGGCCTTCCGAAGGCGGGCGGGATTGCCCGCCCGACCCTGGGTTCGTTCAGCCCAGCACATCCTGATTGATGACATTCTGCCTGATAGGATCGCCGTCCAGTACACTCAGGATGTTGCGCGCGGTCTGCTCGCTCATGCGCTGGACCGCCTCGACCGTCACGCCGGCAACGTGCGGGGCGATGATGACGTTGGGCAGGGCGAACAGTGCATTGCTGACCGGCGGCGGCTCCACCTCGAACACGTCGATCCCGGCGCCGGCGAGCTTGCCGGAGACCAGGGCGTCGTAAAGCGCGGCTTCCTTCACGATGCCGCCGCGTGCCGTGTTGATGAGATAGGAATTCGGCTTCATCCGGCGGATCCGCGCCGCGTCAAACAAGCCGATCGTCTCCGGCGTCTTCGGGCAGTGGATGGTGACGAAATCGGCGTGAGGCAGTGCGGCATCGAAGTCAGTGACAGGTTCGCAGCCGGCAGCCTTGATCTCAGAGGCAGGCTTGTACGGATCGTAGACCTGCACGTTCATTTCCATCGCGAGGCACCGCTTGGCGGTACGGCTGCCGATGCGACCGAAGCCGATGACCAGTACGGTCTTGCCGTAGAGATCGAACGGCAGCATGCCGAGCCGGTCCGCCCATTTGCCGTCCTTGACGCAGGCGTGCAGCTCCTGCGCACGCTTGGCGAGCGTCAGCATCATGAACAGCGCCGCTTCCGCGACCGAAGGAGAGTTCGCGCTGCCCGCAACCATCAGCGGCACCTTGCGGCGTGAGAGGGCGGGCACGTCGACGGCGTCATAGCCGACGCCGATGCGGGTCACCACCTGCATGCCGCGGGACGCCTCGAGCTCGGTCTCGCCGAAAGCGGTGGCGCCGAGTGCCACGCCGTGGACCGGCGCATGGCTCTTCAGCAGGGCCTCGAAATCCCCAGCCGAGATCAGGTTCGGAAACTCGACGAGCTCGATATCGTCCCGCTGGGTGAGGAGGGCGCGTGCCCCTTGCGACAAAGTTTGCGTAACGAAAATCTTCTTCTTGTTGGTCGCCATCGTCCCCTGCCTGCGCGAGTTTCTTGGGCCGGCGTCACAACACGACGCCGGTCGCCTCGTTTAGCAGGTGCATATTATTGAGGTCCATCGCCAAACGCATGGGTGCCCCGTCCTTGGCGCCGGCGTTGGGATTGACGCGGCCGCACACCGGCGTGCCGTCAAGCCCGAAATAGACCAGCGTCTCCATTCCCATCGGCTCGGTGACGTCGAGCACGGTGTCGAAGCTCTCGACGCCCGGCTCCAGATGCGAGTGCGACTCGGTGAGATGCTCGGGCCGGAGGCCGAGCAGCAGCTTGTCGGTGCGCGGCAGCGCATTGTAGCGTGCGGCACGGGCCGGCGGCAGCGCAAAGGCGATGCGGTCGGTGAGGCGGATCTGAAGCGTGCCGCCGACGTCCTCGAGCCGGCACGGCAGGAAATTCATCGCGGGCGAGCCGATGAAGCCCGCGACGAAGCGCGTTGCCGGCTTGTGATAGAGCTCGTTCGGCGTGCCGATCTGCTCGATGCGCCCTTTGTTCATCACCACGACGCGGTCGGCCAGCGTCATCGCCTCGACCTGGTCGTGGGTGACGTAGACGGTGGTGGTGCGCACCTTCTGGTGGACCTTCTTGATCTCGATCCGCATCTGCACGCGGAGTTTCGCGTCGAGATTGGACAGCGGCTCGTCGAACAGGAAGACCTTTGGATTGCGCACGATGGCGCGGCCCATCGCGACGCGCTGGCGCTGGCCGCCGGAGAGCTGCTTCGGCTTGCGGTCGATCAGGTCGGTGATGTCGAGGAGGCGGGCGGCCTCCGTCACCCGCGCCTTGATCTCTGCCTTGGGATAGTGCTTCAGGCGCAATCCGAATGACATGTTCTCGGCGACCGTCATGTGCGGGTAGAGCGCGTAGTTCTGGAACACCATCGCGATGTCGCGGTCTTTCGGTGGCACGTCGTTGACGACGTCGCCGTCGATCATGATGTCGCCATCGCTGATGTCCTCAAGCCCTGCGATCATGCGCAGCGTCGTCGACTTGCCGCAGCCGGAGGGGCCGACCAGCACGATGAACTCATGGTCGGCGATGTCGAGATCGATGCCGCGCACGGCTTCGACATCGTCGTAACGCTTAACTACTTTCCGCAAAGCAACGTCAGCCATCAGACATCAACCCTTTGTCGCGCCGGCGGTCAGGCCGGCAATGTAGTAGTCCATCAGGAAGGCGTAGATGACCAGCGGCGGCGCAGCGCCGAGCAGCGCGCCGGTCATGATCTGTCCCCAGTTGAACACGTCGCCCTTGATCAGCGTGGTGGTGATGCCGACCGGCAGCACCAGCTGGTCCACCGACGTCGTGAACACCAGGGGATAGAGGAACTGTGCCCAGGACACCGTGAAGGCGAAGATGGTGGCGGCGATCAGCCCGGGCAGCGCCACGGGAATGAAGATCCGCGTCAGCGTCTGCAGCCAGGAGGCGCCATCGATGAGGGCAGCCTCATCCAGCTCCTTTGGGATCGAGGCGAAATAGCCGATCATGATCCAGGTACAGAATGGCACGGTCAGCGTCGGATAGATGAACACCAGCACGTACCATCTGTTGAGCAGCGTGATGCCGGTCAGCTCCTGGACGCCCCCGAGCACCTTGAACAGGGGGATGAACAGAAGGCTGTCCGGGATCAGGTAGGTGAGGAAGACGCCGGTGGCCAGCGTCGCCGAGCCCCAGAACTTCATCCGGGCCAGCGCGAAGGCCGCGGGGATGCTGATCATCATGGTCACGATCACCACGATGATCGAAATGATCGACGAATTCCAGAAGAAGCGCAGAAACTGGTTCGAGCTCAACAGCTCGACATAGTTCGCTAGCGTCGGATGAAACACCCACCAGGGGTTGGTCGCCGCCGAGATCTCCGCGCTGCTCTTGAGCGAGGTGATCAGCATGTAGACCGGCGGCGTCAGGAAGAAGATGGCGAACAGCACCAGGAAGAAATAGGACCAGCGCAGCGCCCAGACGCGGTCGCGGCTCATGCTGCCGTATTTGATCTTGCGGGACGGTCCGGCTTTGTCGACTGCGAGCGTGCTCATCAGGCTTCGTTTCCGCGTTTGTTGACATCGCGCAGGATGAAGATCGCCGCGACCGCCAGGATCGGCACCATGAACAGAGAGACGCAGGCGCCGAGCGGGATGTCGCTGCTCTGGATGCCGACCTGGAACGCCCAGGTGGCGAACAGATGCGTCGTATCCAGCGGGCCGCCCGATGTCAGGATGCGCACGATGTCGAAATTGGCGAAGGTGACGATCAGCGAGAACAAGGTGGTGATCGCGATGATGTTGCGCATCATCGGCAAGGTGATGTGCCAGATCTTCTGCCACCAATTGGCGCCGTCGATCTCTGCGGCCTCGTACAGCTGGTCGGGCACGGATTTCAGCGCGGCCAGATACATGATCAGGAAGAACGGCGCGCCGTACCAGACGTTGACGAGGATGACGGAGAAACGCGCCCAGAAGGTGTCGCCGAGCCAGGGGATCGGCCCGACACCGAAGAAGGACAGCGTGTAGTTGAAGGCGCTGTAGGAGGGGTCGAACAGCCACAGCCAGGCCAGCGTGCTCATGGCCGGCGGGATCACCCAGGGTACCAGCAGCATGCCGCGCCATTTGCGTTGTTTCTTGCCCGGGATGTTGTGGACGAAATGCGCGACGATGAAGCCGATCAGCGCCTTGAAGATCACGGCGGTGACCGCGAAGATGCAAGACTGCCGCACCACCATCCAGAACGTCTCGCGCTTGAACAGGAAGGTGAAGTTGCTGAGGCCGACGAACTTGGTCATCGCCTTGTTCAGCGTCGCGAGGTGGACCGAGTAGAGAGCGGGATAGAGCACGAGCAGCAGGATCAGGAGGATCAGCGGCAGCGTCAGGAAAAACGCAACCGTCGATTTTCGCCCGAGAGCGTTGCGCAGGCTCGATCCCTTTCGCGCGCCCCTTGCACGGACGACGCGAGCTTGCTCGACGACGACATCGGCCATGTCAGCTTCCTTAAGTCAGCTTTCTTTCAACTCTCCAACCGCGAAGCCGGCAAAGGCTCGGCTTCGCGGTCACGCGGATTGGAGGACCGGATACGGGCGGCTCACGCAACGTGGCGCGAACCGCCCCTGTCACACCCCGGCCTAGCTCCGCATGAAGCCTTCGCACTCGCCCTCGGCCCAGGCGAGCGCCTGATCCATCGTCTCGCCGCGCGCGAAACGCAGCGCCATCTTGGTCAGCGTCGCCTGGAAGTAGATCTGCTGTGCGATCTTGGGCGGCGCCGGTGACGCCGCGATCGACAGGGTCTGATGCCTGTGCGGGTCCGGGTAGTGATAGAGCGTTCCCTTCGGCGGACCTTCCTCCTCCCAGGTCTTGAATTTGTTCATGTTCGCATAGGCCGGCAGGTCATAGCCGCCGCTCACCGCGACGAACTTCTCGATCGACGAGGGCGATGACATGTGAACCAGCAGGCTCTTGGCCGCCTCCTTGTTCTTGCCGAAGCTCCAGACGCCCCAGAAGTAAGGCAGGTACGGCGCAAACCGTCCCTTCGGCCCGGACGGGAAGCCGTGCGTCCAGCATTGCTCGGCAACCTGCGGCGCATCGCGCTTGGCAACGGCCCAGGCGCTCGGCGGATTGAGGATCATCGCGCCGCGGCCGGAGATCAGCCATTTGTTGTTCGAGGCGTCGTCCCAGGACGGCGCGTCCGACGGCAGAAACGCGATCAGCTTCTTGTAGAACTCCATGGCCTGGCGAACTTGATCGGTCTTCACCGTGATATCGCCCTTGGCGTTGACGAGCTCGGCGCCGAACGATTGGAAGATCGCGCCGGCGGTGTCGACGCTGTCGGTGGTTTCGCCGAGACCGATGCCGAACGGAACGCCGGCCTTGTGGCAAGCCTCGGCTGCCTTCAGGAAGGTTTCCATGGTCCAGTTTTCGACCTTGGGCGCGCCGCCTGCCGGATACATTTCCTGCACGTCGATGCCGGCATGCTTTTTCATGAGATCAATGCGGGAGCAGGGGCCCTTGATCTGGCTGCCGGGTGTCGCGGGCACTGCGAGCCATTTGCCGCCCGACTGCCCGAGATATTTGACGGTGCCGTTCACCTCGCCATTCTGCTTGAGAAGCGGCTCCATGACGTCATTGAGCGGCTCGAGATTCTCGGAGTAGGCCTGCGGCCACCAGCTCGGCATCTGAAGAATGTCGTGACCGGACTTGGCCTGGGCTTCGGCCGCGGCGGTCAGCTCGATCTTCTTGTTGTTACTGGTGATGTAGTCGATGGAGACTTCGACCTTCTCCTTGGCGGCCCATTCGTTGACGAGATCGGTCGAGGCCTTGTTGGCGCCCGGTACCCAATGGTCCCAGAAGCCGATCGAGAGCTTGCCAGCGGCGTAAGCGCCGCGGACATAGGGCGCCGTGATCAGCGCCGCAGAGGACATTGCAGTGGCAGCCACAAATTGACGTCGCGTCAGTGTCTTGCGTGACATCTCGTTTCCTCGCCTGGGTGTTTGTTGTTGGAGTTTCCTCTGAGAGACTTTCTTGTTGAGTTCTTGTTGTCGGATTTTCTTATTGGTGCCGTCGGTTGACGTGAACAATTCACGCAGGCCGCAGCAAATTGGTAGCGCGATCAGATCATGATTGATCGCCTCTGTCGAGAAAGCCGAACGGCTCCTCGTCTAGAACTAAGGGTGTGCCCTGTCCGTCTTGATGCACGTCGGGACCATGCGTCGCGCGTCAACGCAAATGTTCATTTTGCGATGCACACTTCGTGCGAGCGAGCCCTCGCACGATCCGTGCGCAATTACGCCGCAGTTTCGAATGAGCCTGCATAACCGCTTCGCGCGAAAGACTTTTCGGGCGTGGACAGCAATCGGCCGCGTCTGGACCTTGGCGCGGAGGAAACGATAGAGTTGCAATTGGCGAGGGCTCTCGCCCGACAGGCCAGTCAGATCGACGATGGAGACGAGAATGATCAACCCGGCGCCGTCAGCGCGGCTTCACATGCGGCGATGGTTTGCGCTGGGGGCTGTGCTCGCGCTGCTGCTCGGCAACGCCGCGGCGGCCAATGCTCAAGGGCTGGTCAAAGGCGTTCAGGAAGGTGCGGCGGCCGGGAACAAGGCGGCAGGTCCGGTCGGT
>NZ_JALBGZ010000198.1:0-9268 GCF_023006515.1 Bradyrhizobium sp. PRIMUS42 | reverse complement strand
AGCCTGCGATATGCGCTTCGACCTCGCGGGCATGGCCGGCGTCGAGCTCGCCGTCGAGCAGCGCATGAAGCAGGATCCTTGCTTCGTCGCAGGTCATCTGGAGTGCTCCTCTTCCGCCGTCCAGGCCGCGCGCAGCATGGCACGGGCGCGGGCGAGGCGGGACATCACGGTACCGACGGGTGCGCCGACGGCCTCGGCGATTTCACGATAGGACAGGTTGTTGATCTCGCGCAGCACGAAGGTTTCCTTGAACGGCTCGGCGAGCGTCTCGATCAGCTTGCGGATCGCACCGGCATCGCGGCTGCGCAGCACTTCGGTCTCGGGGCTTGCCTCGTTCTCCTGCCAGATCGGCGTCTGCTCGGAGGCGCCGGGCGTATCCTCGAGCGCGCTTGGCCTGTGCGCGCGACGCGCATATTCGGCGTTGCAGACGTTGCGCAGGATCGCGAACAGCCAGGGCTTCATCGCCGGACCGCGATAGCTGTCGAAGTGCTTCAGCGCGCGCAGGTAGCACTCCTGCACCGCATCTTCCGCATCGGAGGCATCGCGCAGCAGATAGCGCGCGAGCGTGTAGACGTCGTCGAGATAGGGCAGCGCCGCCTCGCGAAAACGTCGCGCCTTGTCCAGATCGTCGCTTGTCGCTGGCATCGCCGCTCGCTTTGCCGTTTCGCCTGATGTCGCCGGAGACGCAGGAGCCCGGCCGGCGTGGGACCACCGGCCGGGCAGGACGTTGATGCCTTGGTTGGAGACGTTACTCAACCTTGATCATCCCCGTCATGTGCGGGTGCAGCGAACAAAAATACTTGTAGTCGCCCGCATTGGTGAAAGTGAAGGAGAACTTGTCGTCGGTGTCCAGGGTCTTGGACCTGAACTTGCCGGCCGACACCACGGTGTGCGGGATGTCGTCCCGGTTGGTCCAGGTCACGGTGGTGCCGACCTTGATCTTTAGCTCGGCCGGCTGGAAAACGAAATTATCGATATGCACCTCCATGTTGTCGTCGGCGCGGGCAGTTGTGATCGGCAGCAGGGCGGCCGCGACCACGGCGACACCGAAGTCGCGGCGATTGAGTGTCTTCATTGTCAGCTTCCGTTCAACCTGAATCAGCCCTGGAGCGGCGTGTCGATGATCGCGAGCCGCTGCTCGTTCTGCTTGAAGTTGATGCTGGCAACGCCGAGCATGCTGCGGAGCTTTGCGTCCTCGACCTTCATCGGTCCGGGCGAGGGGGCGGCTCCCGGCGCCGGTTGCGGGAAGGCGGTCGAGCGCGCGGTGTGGAAGGTGACGTTGCCCTCGACCTTCTGCATGACCTGGTGGATGTGACCGTTCAGGACGGTGACCGAGCCGAAGCCTTTCACCTGTTCCAGCGCACGGCCGCCGTCCTCGGTGCCCCAGCCCCATTCCGGATAGACAGTCCAAAGCGGGATGTGCGCGAACAGCACGATGGGTGTTGATTTCGACTTGCCGCGCAGATCGTCATCGAGCCAGGCGAGCTGCTCGGTGCCGAGATTGCCGAGCCCACCGGCCTTGAGGTCGACGACGTTGACGAGGCCGATGAAGTGCACGCCGCCGGCATCGAACGAATACCAGCCCTGGCCCTTGGTCCCGCGCCCGTAACGCTCACGATAGAGCTTCACCTCCTCGTCGATGAAGTCATGCTCGCCGGGCACGTAATGCACGTCGAGCTTGCTCTGCGAGATGATGCGCTCGGCATTGTCGAACTCGGCGGCCTTGGACAGATGAGTGATGTCGCCGGTGTGGATCATGAAGGAGGGCTTGGCCGGCATCGCGTTGATCTTGCCCACGGCCTCCTCCAGCGTGCCGAGCGCGTTGGGATTGGCCGGCTTGTCGAAGCCGACATGGCTGTCGCTGATCTGGAGGAAGGTCATGCCCGGCGCCGCGGCGGTCGCAGCCTGCGCGGAGTCGATGATGCCGAGCGAACGCGGCACGCCGCCGGTGATGGTCCAGAGCACACCGGTGCCAGCCCAGGTCATGCATTCCAGCACCTTGCGGCGGCTGACGCCGTCGGCGCCGTGATCGTGTCCGCTCATCGCGCATCTCCTCGTGCCCGGAATTGGGCGTCGGGGAGATGATTGGAGGAGGGAGGGAGTTATTCCCGGATGGGATGACGATTTCGTGAGGTGGGGTCTTGAGTCCCGGACGCGCTGCAACGCGCAAGCGTTGCTGCGCAGAGCCGGGACCCAGAAGGCCGCGGGCGCGCGGTGAGATGGGCCCCGGCTTTGCAGCGCATCACTTGCGTACTGCGCCGCGTCCGGGGCACGAGACCTACTTCGCGAACTCCCGCACGGCCTCCACCACGGCCGCCGGTACTTCCTGCGCCGCGCAATGTCCGGCGCCCTCGAAGAGCATCGTGCTGACCTGCGGAATCAACGACACCGCGCGTCGCGCCATCACTTTGTACACCGGCCCCGACTTTGCAGCGGTCGCGACGCACACCGGGCAGTCGATCTCGGCGAGCGAGCCGAACGGATTGCCGCGAGCATCGCCAATGTAAACCTGGGTCATCGCCTCGTAGATCGGACGCAGCATCGCCGACTCGATCTCGGGCGTGCAGCAGAGCCGGACCCGGCCGTCGTCGAGCGGCGCGAAGCCGTGGCGCGCATAAGCCCGCAGCGAGGTCTCGGTCCAATCCGCAAATGCCGGCGCCGCGCGGTAGCGGCTGAAGACGGCATCGTGGCTGTCGAATTCCGCCTGCCGGCGCAGCGCGCCTTGCACGCGGGAACTGGACTCTTCGTCCAGTCCTCCGGAACGTGCTGCGCGCGGGTCCATGATGGTCGGCTCCATCACGAACAGACGCGTGAAACGCCCGGGCAAGAGCTTGGCCGCGAGCAGGAGATCGGTCGCGCCCGCGCTGTGGCCAATGCCGTAGATCTCGCGCAGTTCGAGCGCATCGACCACCCGGCAAACGTCATCGGCATAATCCAGGAAATGATAGCTGCTCGGCTTGTGGCTGGCGCCGTGGCCGCGGCGATCGAGCGCATAGACGGTGTAGGCCGACGCAAGCTCGCGCGCGACCTCGTCCCAGACGGCGGCGACGAAGCCGGTGCCGTGCACGAGCAGAGCAGGCGGCCTGCCACGCTCGCCCCATTGCAGCATGGCGATTTCTGCGCCGGCGGGGCCGATGGAGAAGCGCTGACTGATCATGATGACCGGATGCTACTTCGCATCCTCCAGGATCATCGTCGCGCCCTTCTCCGCGATCATCGCGGTCGGCGTATTTGTATTCCCCGACGTGATCGTCGGCATGATCGAGGCATCGACGATGCGCAAGCCTTCGAGCCCGTAGAAGCGCAGGCGCTCGTCGACCACCGCCATCGGATCGCTTGCAGCGCCCATCTTCGCGGTGCCGACGGGATGAAAAATGGTCGTGCCGATATCGCCGGCGGCCTTCGCAAGCGAAGCATCGTCGTCGCCGACGGAGGGACCGGGCAGGTATTCGCTCGGACGATACTTTGCGAGCGCCTTCTGCCGCATCAGGCGGCGCGTGGTGCGGATGGCGTCGGCGCCGACCTGGCGGTCGTCGTCGGTCGACAGATAATTCGGCGCGATGATCGGCTTTTCGTCCGGCGTTGCCGAACGTAGCCGCACGGTGCCGCGCGAGGTCGGCTGGAGATTGCAGGCGCTCACCGTGATGGCGGGGAAGCGGTGCAGGGGATCGCCGAACTTGTCGAGCGACAGCGGTTGCACGTGGAACTGGATGTTGGCGCGTGCACGCGTCGCATCGGAGCGGGTGAAGATGCCGAGCTGCGACGGCGCCATGGTCAGCGGGCCGCGGCGGCGGAAGGCGTAGTCAAGCCCCATCAGGCCGCGGCGGAACAGGTTGTAATAGGTCTCGTTCAGCGTGCGCACGCCCTCGACCTTGTAGATCGCGCGCTGCTGGAGGTGGTCCTGCAGATTGCGTCCCACGCCGGGCTTGTCCATGACGATCTCGATGCCGAGCGGCGACAGCCAGTCGGCGGGTCCGATGCCGGAGCGATGCAGCACCTGCACCGATCCGATCGAGCCGGCCGAGAGGATCACCTCACGCTTCGCCCGCGCCTCGATGATCTCGCCGTTCTGGACGAAGCGCACGCCGACCGCGCGGCCCCGCTCGATGATGAGGCGGTCGACCAGCACGTGCTTCTCGAGCCGCAGGTTCGCGCGGTTCAGCGCCGGCTTGAGGAAACCGCGCGCCGATGACCAGCGCCGGCCGCGCTTCTGGTTGACATGGAAATAGCTGGTGCCTTCGTTGTCGCCCGTGTTGAAATCCGGAATGCGCTTGATGCCCATCTCCTCGGCGGCGTCGCCGACGGCATCGAGAACGTCCCACGACAGCCGCGGCGCCTCGATGCGCCAGCCGCCCCCGGTGCCGTGATGCTCGCTCGCGCCCAGGAAGTGATCTTCCAGCCGCTTGAATAACGGCAGCACGTCGTCATAGCTCCAGCCGGTCATGCCGAGCTGGCGCCAGTGATCGTAGTCGGCGGCCTGTCCGCGCATCGAGATCATGGCGTTGATCGCCGAGCAGCCGCCGATCACCTTGCCCCGAGGGTAGGCCAGCGAACGGCCATTCAGGCCCGGCTCGGCCTCGGTCTTGAACATCCAGTCCGAGCGCGGATTGCCGATGGCGAAGAGATAGCCGACGGGAATGTGGAACCAGATCCAGTTGTCGTCGCCACCGGCTTCGAGGATAAGGACGCGATTCTTCGGATCGGCCGAGAGCCGGTTGGCGACGATACAGCCCGCCGTACCGGCTCCGACGACAATGTAGTCAAACTCACCTTCGAGCCGTCTTGGCATTCTGCTTCCACCCAAACAGGCGTCATGGCCGGGCTTGTCCCGGGCATCCACGCGCTTTCTGTCCAAATAGGCAGACGTGGATGGCCGGGACAAGCCCGGCCATGACGAGAGGACAGAGCCCCCCCGGACCCTCAGGCAGTTGGGTGGACTGACGCTTGCATGGTAGACAGGGCTGCATTTTCAACAAAGCTTGAGACCCTCCATGCCCATCGTGAACCGCGTCGCCGACCTCCAACCCGATATTCAGGCCTGGCGCCGGGACATCCACGAGCATCCCGAACTGCTGTACGACGTTCATCGCACTGCAGCATTCGTGGCGGACCGCCTGCGCGAGTTCGGCTGCGACGAGGTCGTGACCGGGCTCGGACAGACCGGGGTGGTCGGCGTGATCAAGGGCAACAAGCCGGCCGGCGAAGGGCTCAAGTCCATCGGACTGCGCGCGGACATGGACGCGCTGCCCGTCGAGGAGCAGACCAACCTGCCTTACGCCTCCAAAACGCCGGGCAAGATGCACGCCTGCGGCCATGACGGCCACACCGCAATGCTGCTCGGTGCCGCCCGCTATCTCGCCGAGACCCGCAACTTCGCGGGCGATGCCGTGGTGATCTTCCAGCCGGCCGAGGAAGGTGGCGCCGGCGGCGCGGCCATGGTCAAGGACGGCCTGATGGAGCGCTTCGGCATCGAGCAGGTCTACGGCATGCACAACGGCCCCGGCATCCCGATCGGCTCGTTTGCGATCCGGCCGGGTCCGATCATGGCGGCGACCGACGAGGTCGACATCATGATCGAGGGTCTCGGCGGCCATGCCGCGCGTCCGCACAAATGCGTGGACTCCGTATTGGTCGGTGCGCAAGTGATCACCGCCTTGCAATCGATCGTCGCGCGCAGCGTCGATCCCTTGGAATCGGCCGTGATCTCGATCTGCGAATTCCACGCCGGCAATGCCCGCAACGTCATTCCGCAAACGGCGACGCTGAGGGGCACCATCCGCACCCTATCGCCGGAGGTACGCAAGCTGATCGAGAAGCGCGTGCACGAGGTGGTCGCGGGCGTGGCGCAGATCACCGGCGCCAAGATCGATTTGCACTACAAGCGCAATTATCCCGTGGTGAACAACCACGCTGCGGAGACCGAGGTGGCGCGGCGTATCGCCAAGCAAGTCGCGGGCGAGGCCAATGTGCACGAGATGCCGCCGCTGATGGGCGGCGAGGATTTCGCCTACATGCTGGAAGCGCGGCCCGGCGCCTTCATCTTCTGCGGCAACGGCGACAGCGCCGGCCTGCATCACCCCGCCTACAATTTCAACGACGAGGCGATCGTTTACGGCACGTCCTATTGGGTCAAGCTGGTCGAGGAATCGCTCGCGGCGTCGTAAGGTCGCGTTTGAAGCACAAAGGAAAGGGCCCGTGTGTTGCACGGGCCCTTTGTATGGGAAGACCGGATCGCCAACCAAGGCGCCAAGCCGTTTCCTGCCAGTATCAGGCAGCCCGTGCCGCCTTCTTCTGCAGGCCGGCGGCGATCTTCAGATCCTCGACGAAGCGCCGATATTCCAGCGCCTTCGCCTCCGGATCGGGCAGCCGCAGCAGGTAGGAGGGGTGCACTGTCACCAAAGCCTTGTGCCCGTCGGGAAGCTCTATGAGGCGGCCGCGGGACTTGCCGATCGGGGTGATCTTGCCGAACACGCTTTGCGCAGCAGTAGCTCCCATCGCGACGATCAGTTCGGGTTGGAGCGCCGCCACTTCCCGCTCATACCATTGCCGGCAGGCCCGGATCTCCGGCGTATTCGGCTTCTGGTGCAGGCGGATCTTTCCGCGCGGCACGAATTTGAAGTGTTTGACCGCGTTGGTGACATAGACCTTCTTGCGGTCGACACCTGCCTCCTCCAGCGCACGGTCGAGCATCTGACCGGCCGGGCCGACGAAGGGATGGCCAGCAAGGTCCTCCTTGTCGCCGGGCTGCTCGCCGACCAGCATGATGTTGGCCGACTTCGGGCCTTCGCCGAACACGGTCTGGGTCGCGTCCTTGTAGAGATGGCAGGCGCGGCAATGCGCGGCTTCCTCGCGAAGCGTTTCGAGATCGTCGGCAGTAAGCTTGCGTGTCATCGGAGCCTCCGGCCGCCTCTGAGGCTTGTGCGGATCGGTTGCGGCATTGGCGATCATGGCGCCCGTCATGCGCTCGGCATCCTCGATCAGAGGCTTAATGATCGAAGCCTCGGGCAGGTTCCTCCAGTATTTCTTTGGCATCTCGGCCTGCATCGCCTTCACCTTGAGCCGGGCCGGATTGAAGATGCTGGCGTAGTAACGCCGCCAGGTTTCCTCGAGCCGATCTTCGCTCGGCGCTTCGCTCTTGCTGACGCCTGAGGTGAACGTGAGCGCATGGCCGTCCCAATGCGCGCACAGATCGGGCGTCAGGATCGACCAGGGCATGTCGGCAAAGCGCCTGGCGAAGAACGGCGCGGCGAGCTCGACGATGTGATGCTCCGGCTCGAACCAGGCGACGTAATGCGCCTCACGTTCCCGGCCGATCTCGCGGAAGCGCACGAAGGCGTGCATCTTGTGCTCGTCTCGATAGACCGCTTTCGCCATGGCGGTGACCTGCGCGACATCAGGATCGGTCGCGACCTCGATGAGATCGTGATTGTCCTTCAGTCGAAACAGCAGGCGATAGAGGATCGCAAAGCGCTGGCGATCGCGGTGCAGGATTGCGGCCTGGGCGAGTTCGACGAATTTTGCGGATACGCTGAAGGTGCCGTCGTTCACCTCGAGGATCGGAGACGGCGCGGGCGGCGCGAACAACTCGGCTTCGCCGCCCTGCACGGCCCAGGTGACATCGGTGGGCTTCACATGATGAAGCACGAGTGTCCGCGCGGCATTGCGCCAGCCGTCGAAATCGGTTTCGGTGTCGAGGGTGATGTACTGCATCAGAAGCCAAACCCCAGTTGTGTTGCCTTCGGCTTGAACCGCTCGACCAGCCGCGCTTCGTCGAGACGATGCGGTGAGGGGCGGTGATCGCTGAGGACGATGAACGGCAGCGCCTTGTTGCGGGGCACATGCAGCCGTGCGAGATCGGTGAGGCGGATCGTGGTGGTGCGGCGTGTCGCGATGATGCGTTCGACCGTCCTGGTGCCGAAGCCAGGCACGCGCAGCAATTCTTCGCGGCTGGCGCGGTTGACGTCGAGCGGGAAGCGGTCGCGATGGCGCAGCGCCCAGGCGAGTTTTGGATCGATGTCGAGCGGCAGCATGGCGCTGTCGTCGACGATCTCCGCGACGTCGAAGCCGTAGAACCGCATCAGCCAATCGGCTTGGTAGAGCCGATGCTCGCGCAGCAAGGGCGGCTGTACCAGAGGCAAAGCGCGGCTCGCGTCAGGGATCGGGCTGAAGGCGGAATAGTAGACGCGCCGGAGCCGGTAGGCGCCGTAGAGATTGGCGCTGGTGTGGAGAATGGTATGGTCGGAGGCCGCGTCGGCGCCGACGATCATCTGTGTGCTTTGTCCGGCGGGCGCGAAGCGTTGCGGCTTTGCTTTCGTTTTAGCGTTGCGGTCTTCCTCGGCTTCGTCGAGCTTCAGCCGCAACCGGCCCATGGTGCGGCGGATCGCGCGCACGTCCTTTTCCGGCGCGAATTGCTGCAGACTGGTTTCCTCGGGCATCTCGATGTTGATGGAGAGACGATCGGCATATTTGCCGGCTTCCGCGATCAGTGTGTCGTCAGCCTCGGGAATGGTCTTCAGATGAATGTAGCCGCGGAAGTGATGCTCCTCGCGCAGCTTTCGCGCGACGCTGACCACCTGTTCCATGGTGTAGTCGGGACTGCGGATGATGCCGGAGGAAAGAAACAGCCCCTCGATGTAATTGCGGCGGTAGAAGTCGAGCGTGAGCTTGACGATCTCGTCCACGGTGAAGCGGGCGCGCGGCACGTTCGAGGAGGCGCGGTTGACGCAATAGAGGCAATCGTAATTGCAGGCGTTGGTCAGCAGCACCTTGAGCAGGGAGATGCAGCGTCCGTCCGGCGCGTAGGAATGACAAATCCCCATGCCTGGCGCGGTCGAGCCCATGCCCTTGCCGTCGCTGGAATCCCGCTTTTCGGTGCCGCTGGAGGCGCAGGACGCGTCGTACTTGGCGGCGTCCGCGAGAATTTCCAGCTTGCGTTGTACGTCCATGTTGGAATCCCTTTGATTCAGCTCATGAATCCCTAGGCGCGCCAATTTGATTGACTCTTCTGGCGCCGTTAGCTTTATATTAGAACATATCATGAACAAATGAGCCAGCCGCTGGTTCTTCTTTTGAAGACCACGGCACCAATTTCTGAGGAGCGGCGAGCATGAGCGGCGCACGTAGCAGCGCGCTTGCGATCCTGCGCGGCCAGATCGAGCGCATCGAGACGGCGGAGGTCGTGCATCAGTATGATCGCGTCGCACTCGGCCACGGCGAGGTCGACACCGCCCTCAAGGGCGGGCTCGCGCGCGCGGCGATCCACGAGGTG